>JAPLCS010000246.1 GCA_026392145.1 Fimbriimonadales bacterium
ACTTGACCAAGATCAACCTTTGACTCATGCAACAGACGTAAACAGGCTCCGCTAGAAGTAGTCGGAGCACTGACGGACTCAGAAAAGACGATGCTTCCGTCCTGATCAAAAATCGCAACCGACGCCATCCCCGAGCTTGTACTAAAACCGACCGTGAATGGACCACTCTGATTCATTTCTGAGCTTCAATTCGCACAACGGACATGAACTCAACAAGTAACTTCTTTTCAATTTCAAAGTCTTTCATGTCCTTCACGAGATAGTTACAATGCATATATGCCTCTGACTTTCCTGCAATCAAACACTCAATCGTACCGAGCGGTTGCTTACTCTTGACCGCCACACCGCGCCTGAAGCTGAAAAATCGCTGGAACTGATCCGAATACATATCAAAGTCGTTAACTCGTTCGATTCCACCCTCAAACAATGAGGTGTTCTTACCTAAAATCGACAGCACTTCACCAATTGGCTCAACCGTCCCACTGAACTTTCCTGTATTAACAACGATTGAACCATTTACTCCCGGTGCAACAATACTAAACGAATCCTCACTTAACTTTTGAGAAGTCGCACCCCTTGGCAACTCAATTTGGTAACCCTTTCCAGCAATCGAAATTGGCACCTTGACGGGAAGCGAAACTGATCTTCCTCTCAAATTTGGCTCCAATCGAATGAGTTTCGGTTCTGGCGGCGCATTTACTGGCTTAGCCTCAACAACTTTGATGTCACTCAACGTTTGCAACGTATCTTGGAAAGAAGGAAACAGTGCGTCAAAATCCGTGGTTGGCGCACTAAACAACACCACAAGCTTTTGCTTGGTCGGTCTAAACAAAACACCCCGTACAGAAGTGCGATCACCTTTTGAGTACTTAGAAAAAGCAAATTTGCCACCAAGCACTTCCGAAACATACTGCTCAATGAGTTTGTCTCCACGAGTCGCTAAAGTACCTGCAACCCCTGTCTGAAACCCCTCAACATCATTCAGGTCGTCAGATACATATCCAATGTCATATCTACCTTCCACTTTCGGGTCCTTACCCGGCACTTTGAGCGAGGCTGTATAGGTTCCGTCGGCAGGATAACTCTTCCATGACTTGGGAACCGAAACCGATACTCCAGCAGGCTTAACCTCAATCTTCTTAAGCTGCACCTTATTCTGGGACAAAGTTTTCCCGAGAACTTCTGTGCTTCCTAATTCAACATTCGAAAAATGATTCGAAACGAGTAAGGCGGGAAGAATCAGCGGCAGAGGTAAAAAACCAAAAACATGCGCATTGACTACTCGTTTTTTCTTTATGATCACTTTACTAAATTCCCCTTCCACGTCTCAAAATTCAGAGCTCTACTCAAGATGCAGTGCTATACGATTATGGACGCCTAGCATAGCCATTCGTCTCATCAATCTTCGTCAAAATCTATCGTGACCTCGAATTAACTCAACCTGATTAAGTGTTCTAACCTATCACCGAGCAATCGAAGCACTTTGCCACGATGGCTAATTTGATGCTTCTCTTCTGCGCTTAAGTCCGCCATAGTTACCCCCAACTCGGGCAAATGAAAAATTGGATCGTATCCAAATCCGCCACCACCACTAGGTTCCTCAGCAATTTGTCCTTCGCAAATTCCGGTGAAGAGTTCGGTCGGATGTCCTGGTCCTCTCATCGCAACCAAGCAGCGAAATCGTGCGGAACGAGTTTCACTTTCCCTGATAAGCGATAGTATCTTCGCCATTTTTTCAGGGAAAGGTAAATCTTCTCCACCAAATCGTTTGCTATACAATCCCGGTGCACCATCCAGAGCATCAATCTCCAAACCAGCATCGTCAGCTATGCACCACTCTCCAGTAAACTCAAACGCGGACTCGACTTTAATCGTGGCATTCTCCTCATACGTCGAACCAGTTTCCTCCGGCTCAGGAGCACCTTCCACATCTGCTAGTGTCAAGAACTCAATGTCAGGAAATCGCTGAGAAAGAATCGAAGTCATCTCACCAGCTTTCTTGCGATTGTGAGTTGCGATGATGATTTTCTTGATACTGCTCATGAACTACCTTTCCACCATTCAAGCACGAATCTTACATATTAAAAATCCGAGATTACTTTCCAAGAACAGAACGCTGAGCTTCAAACAGCTCATCACATCCCTTTTTAGCTAGCTTCAACATTCTTCCCAAAGTATCTGCCGCAAAGGGTTCTTGCTCGGCGGTCCCCTGCACTTCTACAAACTTGCCCGCCCCAGTCATCACAATGTTCATATCCGTACCAGCTTCACTATCTTCATCGTAGTTAAGATCGAGCACTTCCTGTCCACGATAAATTCCAACCGAAATGGCAGCAATTTGATCCATGATTGGATTCTTCTTAATCATGCGCCTCTGAAGCATATAATCCACTGCGTCGGAAAGAGCAATAAATCCAGCCGTAATCGCCGCACATCTGGTACCACCATCTGCCCGGATCGCATCACAGTCCAAAGTAATGGTCTTCTCACCCATCCCCTCAAGATCCATAATCGCCCTCATGGTTCTACCAATCAATCGTTGAATTTCCATGGACCGACCGTTTGGTTTCATCAACGATCGATCATTTCTTTGCCGACCAGAGCGAGGAAGCATGGAGTACTCAGCAGTAACCCATCCAGAGCCTTTACCCTTCATAAAAGGAGGAACTCTCTCCTCAACAGTAGCAGTAACCAACATATGAGTGTCCCCCAATTTCAGAAGACAAGAGCCCTCAGCAAACTTGGCAAATCCTCTCTCAAATTCGTATGGTCTTAGTTGGTCAAGCTCGCGTCCGTCAGGTCTCATAAGACATAAATGGTACCAGTTCAGAGGCTAATTTCCCCCGACCTGATACCCATCTCAAACTTAAATACGGCAGAAAATTACGAACCAGGAATAACGACCACAGACACGTCAACATTCTGTTTAGCGCAAAAAGTTTGCGCTGTAGGGCTCAAAGTCAGCGTCACCTTGTAAGTCCCAGCAACCACCGAAGAGGCACTGGAAATAGTGAATTTGCGTGAACCAGTTTTGGTCACAGATATTCCCTGCGAAGCGGTAAAGCTATCAAGCGTGAAGTCGTCAGGAGCAGCAATTCCAGAAAGAGTAACCTCACCACCAGCGCCTCGAGTAATTGTCAAAGGTAACGGTGCTTGAACAACCGTCCATGAAATGCACGGAATGGCAGCCCCACCACAAGCCAACACAACCGCCAAAACCGGAATCAACGCAATCACCGCGTAATACTTCTTCACCTACAAATTGTATCTAGATTCTCCAACTGTTCGCTATTTCCAGGAGATTTGGATAGCAAAAAGCCCCTTGTACAAGGGGCTGGGGATTGTGGTGAGTTATGAGAAAGAAAACAACAGGAGTTGTCTAGTGATCATGATGGCAAGAGCAACCACCAGAAAAGAATTGGGCATGGGTACCTTTGCCTCGTTTAGCAATAATGGATTTGCACTCATCTCGAATCGCAAGCACGGTTTCAATTTCGCTCTCGTCTGGCTTCGACACAGGTCTCCGAAGATCGAGTGGCCCCATCAACTTTCCAATCTGCTTGACATCATCAAGCCCAAACATATGTCCTAATTCATGACCAAAAGTGTGTCGCATCGCCTCAAAACTAAGAGGGCGCCCCTTTGGATCGGTCGTGCGAAGCTTAACATCCGCCGAGAAAAGTGGCTTGACTTCACCAGTTGTTGTAGAGATGGATCGAGACCAGTTAATATAACCACTAACAATTTGTCCCTTCAATTTCACATTCTTTCCAAAAGTAACTTCTACTTCAGCCTCTTTCGGTGTATCAACTAGCTCAAAGTGAATTTGATGTCCGAGTGCAGTTTCCCACATATCGAAAGCACCCGCAACCGCACGATCACAATCCTCTAACTGAACGGCATCCCCGTAATTCAAGTGAACATGAATTTTAGGTCCCATGAGCATGGATTGAGCATAACCACCTGCTTCATTATCATTGCCTAACTGAGACTGAACCCGAGCGGTATCCAGGTGCTCACTCACCGACGGATGAACAGCCGCCCGCACCTTATAGGTGGCAAAACCAGTTGCAACAGAAAGTGCAACTAGAAGCGTGGTGGAGGTCAGTCGATGGAGTCGCATAGAGGGTTGTGACTCTCTCTTTCCGCGACACTATCCACAACAATCCTGCGGTGGTTACCAGGGAAAAAATATTCCCGCATGCCTGCTAGCTAAGTTGTTTACCAGCTAGCAAAAGCCCTTAAAATCAGAAAAGTTCGCAAGGAATTCCATGCTGAACTAAATGGTTAAGAACCGATTCCGCATGAACTTTATCCTTAGTCTCAATAATGCAATCCACCATCACACGGCTAAAATTCGGCTTCCCAAACGTGCGTTCGTGCCGAATATCACTCACGCTCGCATTCGATTCAGCAATTAAATGTGTCAACCGTTCAAGACCACCAGGTCGATCAGAAATCTCGGCTCTAAACCGCACCAACCGCCAATCGCAACGCAGACCGTAGTTAATAACACGCCCCAAGGTAGAAGGATCAATATTCCCACCACA
>JAPLCS010000418.1 GCA_026392145.1 Fimbriimonadales bacterium
CCAATCGCTGTGAGTACGGCTGTGGACGACTCATTGTAAAGAACACAGTTTGCACAGTCAATAGCCGCTACATTTCCGATTATTACGTTTCCTAGACTATCAACAGGCATGGTGCGCAATAGAGCATCAAATGCTCCGACATCATCCCACTCAAACGTTGATTTGATACAAAAAACTTGAGAAGCATGCTCCATGAGAGCATAGTCTATTGAGAGCTTTGGTAATTTTCTGAATTCGTCTTCGGCTAACTTCAAATCATCATTCTCAATTGCTAGAGTGATTGATGCTATGATGTGACTCGCCTCCGGGTTCACTTTTTTCAGTTCATTCTGGAATGTTTCAACATTCCAAATGAACATTCCACTGTTCCAAAGAAACTTTCCGGAGTTGAGAAATTCTGTAGCGGTTTCAATGTTCGGTTTTTCTTTGAAGCCTTTGACTTTGTAGCAAGTTGCGCTTGTAGCTGAAGCTAGCTCGATGTAGCCGTAACCTGTTTCTGCACGTGTGGGAACGATACCAATAGTCCCCAATGAACCTTGAGATTCTGCTTCTTCAAATGCAAGGCTTAGATCAGATCGGAAAGCTACTTCATTGGATATTTTATGGTCTGCAGTCAAAACCGCCATGGTCACTGGTTTAGTTTGCTTCGCTTGAAAATGAGCTACCGTCCATGCCAAGCATCCAAGTGTGTTTCTATTATCCGGCTCAGCAAAAATATTATTCTCCGACACTATTTTTGCTTCATTGATCGCATGATAAAGGTGTCCAGCTGTTGCAATGTAGACATTCTCTTTCCCAACGAGCGGCGCGATTCTATCAACCGCTTCTTGTAACATTGTTCGATTCGAGTCTGTGAGACGAAGTAGCTGCTTTGGTTTAGATTTTCTAGAAAGTGGCCAAAACCTCTCACCTGAACCACCAGCCATAATCACTGCAACTCTCATTTTCTATCTTTAATCCTTGGTTTCAAAAAGGGCTCTTTGTACCTGTCAATAGAAATCTATCGCCTTACCAGGAATTTTTCCAAGTTCCTCGCCTAGAATCTAGAGTATGGACTCTTTTCCTCCCGGTGTTATTGTTTGGGAATTAAAACCACATAATGACTCACGCGGATTCTTGATTGAGTTGTTCCGGTCTGATGAATTGCCAGAGGGGTTTCAACCGGAGATGTCATATATAAGTGTTACACACCCTGGAGTTTCGAGAGGTCCGCATGAGCACGTTGAGCAGTCTGACTTGTTTGCCTTTGTTGATGGCGAATACGAATTAAGGCTATGGGACGCGCGCAAGAATTCTAACGGATGGAAAGCGTGCTTTCATGTGGGTGAAAAGAATCCCATGGCAGTCATTGTCCCACCGGGGGTTGTGCATGGGTACAAAAACATTTGTAAGAGGGATGCCTATGTTCTGAATTATCCAAACGCTCTCTATGCAGGTAAAGGCAAATCCGAAAAAGTGGATGAAATTCGTCACGAGGAGATTAATTCACCGTTCTCGATGGAAGGCGATTTTTAGCAAATGACCTTGAAGAACATCGTTACGGTTTGTGACGGATCAAGTATCACTGGAGGAACAGAAAAGGTTGCCATTGTTTCGGCGATTGGTTTAAGTAATCGAGGGTTTAATTCTGCTTTCTTTGGTGGTGAGGGCAATTTAGAACCAGCCCTTGAACAGGCGGGAGTTAGAGCTGAAACACTCGGACTTACAGATGCCTACCATACTGAATCTAAATCAGAATTGTTGAGAAGATTCTTTTGGAACAAGAGTGCTGCTCAAAAATTTCGAAACTTCATAAACACCTATAATCCCAACGAAACAATTGTTCACGTTCATGGATTTCGACGAGTTCTTAGTGGCAGTGTAATTAAAGTTGCCAAAGAACTTGGATTCAAAGTCATATTCACACTCCATGACTTCGGTTTAAGTTGCCCGAACACAAGCTTGTACCAGTTTCCTGAAGAAAAAATTTGCCATATAAAGCCACTGTCACTCAAATGCTTTTGCACTCAGTGCACTCATTCAGGATGGCCAATGAAAGCGATGCAGATGGGACGAGGAATGGCCCTTCAGCTTCATTCAATAGCAAAAGATTTTGATGGAATGATAGCTGTTTCAACATTCAGTAAAAATATCTTTGAACAGTTTTTACCTGAGAAACCAATTGTAGTAATTCAAAATCCAGCATCGCAAGTAAAAGAACCTAAGTCGTCGCCAGGGGATTATGATGTTGTAACGTATGTCGGTCGATTGTCACCCGAGAAAGGCGTCACTCTCTTAGCTCGAGCAGCCAGACGTGTGGGAATAAAATGCCGTTTTGTGGGCTCTGGACCAGAAGAATCAGCTCTCCGAGAAATTGATCATGATATTGAAATAACCGGTTGGGTAGATTCCTCAGAAGTGAACAAGCACATAACAGGAAGTCGTTGTTTAGTGCTTCCATCTAAGTGGTACGAGACAGCTGGCTTAGCTGTAATTGAAGCAATCTCCCGTGGCATTCCTGCCATTGTCTCAGATACTTGTGCTGCCACTGAATACGTACTTGATGGCTTCAATGGAATGCATTTTAGAAATCAAGATGTTGAAGATCTTGCTTGGAAAATCAAA
>JAPLCS010000073.1 GCA_026392145.1 Fimbriimonadales bacterium
CAGCGGTTCTATCGTCATCGGTATAAGCCCAAAGACCACCCACCGTTGAAACTCGATCAGGCATCACCAAATCTTGGTCTTTGCTCATTCCAAGCAAAGCAATATCCATCATATGAACACCCCAGTCGGTAGTCTGTCCACCACCTGTAGTCTTCATCCAACGCCAGTTATAGTGAGTCGTGTTGCTTCGGTATGGTCGCATCTCCGAAGGTCCCATCCACATGTCATAGTTAAATCCAGCCGGAACATCCTTTGGTTGAGTCTTGCCAAGAGCCTGTCCATCAGTAATCCAAGCCCGGCAGTGAACAATCTTGCCCAGTTTGCCTGCTCGAATGTATTCAATCGCTTGGTGGAATTCCGAAGTACTTCGTTGCCAAGTTCCCACTTGAACAACTCGCTTAAAGTGTTTCTTCGCGCCAACCATCGCCACCGCTTCTCGAATGTTGTGACTAATCGGCTTTTCGCAATAAATATCCTTACCTGCTTCACATGCATGAACCAAGTTCAGAGCATGCCAGTGATCGGGAGTACCAATGATCACCGCATCAATATCTTTTCGCTCCAACATTTTTCGGTAATCGTCATACACCGTCGGCTTGCGACCATACTTTGATTCAACAGCCTTAAAGTCACCAGCAATCCGGTTCTCATCCACGTCGCAAAGTGCAGCAACTTCAACATCTTCATGCTGCATAAAGTTGCGCATGTTTGCCGCACCCATGCCACCACATCCAATCAAACCAAAAACAATTTTGTCGTTGGCAGAAGCACTCTTCTTTGCGACTCCCTCAGTTCGGTTCGGAGCAAGGTAGGCAAGTGCGTTAGCCCCTAGACCAACACTTGTGGCGGCAACTGCAGTTGTCTTCAAAAGAGTCCGCCGTGATACGTCTTTTGATTGGGATTCTTTAGAGGTCGAATCGTGGCTCATAATCATCTGAGCACCCACCCTTGGGCACTGCACCGATGTTACACCTAAATCAGCCAGAATGAAACACTTTTTTGCCAAACATCAATGCGAAAAACTAGGCGCATCAAAGCAAAACACTTAAGGAATCAACTCAAGCGCCACTTCACTACAAAAATGCCGACCTTCAGGCGTCAATCGGTACCGGGATTCCACTCCAAATTCGCACTCTTCAAGCCAGCCACAATCAACCAACTTTCCAAGATTCGGAGACTCTACCGTTAGTCCCTCTGTCAGCCGCAGGCCAAGCATAATCCGCTCCATTTCCTGCACCTCGTCGGTCAAGATTTCGTGCTCAAAATACACCACTGCTCCGCGTTCAACCGCATCACAATACCGCTCAGGATGCTTCAGATTGGTGGTTCTCATCCGTTCCCATTGGCCATCCACCTCCACCGGAACACATCCCACCGCACCCGGCCCATATCCAGCATAATTCTCACCACGCCAATAGCAAAGGTTATGCTGGCACTCCCTTCCCGCTTTCGCAAAATTCGAAATCTCATACAACCCATAACCATGGTCCGCACACACCGAGACACAGTCCTCATACATCTTCCGCTGGCTTTCATCGTCAGGCAGGTTCAACTCATTTCGTAGCTGCTTCTTATAAAACGCCGTATTCTGCTCAATCGTTAAGCAATACAGGCTCAAATGCTCCGGTGCCAAAGCAAGTGCCCTCGCCAAATTCTGATTCCACGCACGAACACTCTGGTCAGGCAGCGCAAACATCAAATCCAAATTCAAATTCTCAATCCCCGCCGATCGAGCTGAATCCACCGCTCGCTCTATATCTCCTGCACGGTGGACTCGGTCTAACCTCAACAAATCAGAATCTAAAAAGCTCTGAGCCCCCAAAGAAATGCGATTAAAACCACTCGCCCGCATACTTGCAAACTTCGAAGCATCGACGGTTCCCGGGTTCGCCTCACTCGTAATCTCACACCCCTCAACCGGAGGATGCGTCTCAACCACCGCCCGCAACAACTCGTCCAGTTGCTCAGCTGAAACATAAGTAGGGGTACCTCCCCCAAAGAAAATAGTCTTGGCCGGCACACCCGCCAACCTTGAACCACGAATTTCAGCAATGATCGCACGAACTGTACGATCAACAATCCCCTCTCCACTCGCCAGTTGACCTACCGCATAGCTATTGAAGTCGCAATAACCACACTTACTCGGACAAAAAGGTACGTGCACATAAATCGCCATCCCTTCTCGTTGTCCAATTCCTAAATCAACCATCTTTCCCTAACAACTGACACCATCAGTGTACTTGCCGAGTTAACAACTCACCATTGCCAAGGTTGACAAAAGTAGCTCTCACTGCCAACAACAATGTGACCTAATGTTTAACTACTTCGCATTATCAAGGGATAAGCCCATCAGAATCAAAAATTAGAAAGTTTTTGAACCTAAGATGCCCAAAGTGCCCATCACCCAGCTCCCCGAAAAATGGGCACCCCCCTCCCCGAGGTAGCAGGTAATCTCACAAAAAATGATTCTCCCCGTCCTATTTCCAACCGTATTTCTCCTCCAACAAACTCAAACCACCCCCACCAGAGAAGCCCCACAAGCACCGCCGTTTCAAAAAGAAATCCAAGCATTCAAAGACGCCGACAAAAAACAAATGCCGGCAAAAAACCAAATTCTCTTGATCGGAAGTTCAACGTTTACTAACTGGAAAGATGTCAACGACTACTTCCCCAACAAACAAATTCTCAAC
>JAPLCS010000205.1 GCA_026392145.1 Fimbriimonadales bacterium
ATATCCTGATAATGTTGGACGCTCTGAGGCGTCCAACACTTACGGGTAAAACATCCGGGGAACTTATGACGGTGTCAAGATTTTTCGCGCTACTCTCCATTTGTATCGTTACATGCAGTTTTGGACAAGATAAGGGAGCCCCTACCAAAGCAGGAGGGGACAAGACTAGCGGTGAAAAAACAAATCAATCTAAAACTGTGCCGCCTTCTCCGACAAAGTCACCAACACCTCAAGTGACAAAGCAGGCAGCGGACAAAACGACAATAGAAAAGCCTGCGATTATTGTGAATGGGGACAGTATCAATCGGAATGAATACGTTCGACGAATGGAATACCTACCAGGTCTAGGAAGACCCAATGGTCAAGGTGGCTTAAGTGAAGTTACACCAGCGTTAGCAACGATTGACTCCATCATCACTGAGCAACTGATACTGCAACTTGCTAAAGAGAAATCGGTTGTACCGACGGACAAAGAAATCGACTTTGAACTAGCTTATAGATCGCGTCTAAATCCGCAGTTGATGGACTTATGGCTCTCATCAGGCAGGACTATGGCTGAATATCGAGCAACTCTCAAAGCAGAAATTGCGCTCTTCAAACTGCAAACTTTTGGAGTCACTGTCACAGACCAGCAAATCATCGATCTCTATAATCTGTCTAAGGACACTCAATACACCACACCCGCTAAGGTGCGACTGAGAGTTATCACTGTGGCAAAAAAAGCTGATAGTGATTTGGTAGATAAGGAATTAGGCGCAGGGAAATCATTCGTAGCGATTGCCGCCCTTTACAGTACTGATTCATCCAGCAAAAACGGTGGACTATTTGGTGATATCCAAATAGAAGCCCTGAGCGAAGACATTCGATCTGCAGTTGCGGTCCTCAAGAAAGGAGAACGCACTGCATGGCTAAAATCAGGAGACTTGTTTGCAAAGTTCCAAGCTGATGAGTTGATACTAAAAGTCGTTCGGCCACTTGATGACGACATCAAAGAAGAGCTTAAACGACAGTTCTTACTTCGAGGTGGAAGTGAAAAGAACAACGTCAGTAAGTGGCTGAGAGACGCTCGTCTTAAGGCAAAAATTGAGATTGCAAACCCAGACTTCCAACGAGCCTATCTTGAATTCATAGAAAGAGAGAGAAAAAGCAACGGATGATTATTCAGGATATTGACCCCTTTGAACCTTTCATTCCGGATTCTCAACTTATAAAACAAGAGGCTTACTATCACGCGAATCCAGCATGCATCTCATTCAACTCTGAATGGATGACAGCTTATCCTGGTGCAAAATTACTTCCAAAAACAGCAACGGTACTTTGCCCCACCACTGAGCCATTTTCCAAGCTAGCAATCATCATGGACATCCTTCTTGGTCCCCACGGTTGTCCATGGGATCGTGAACAATCACATCGTAGTTTAGTAAAACACTTGATTGAGGAAACGTACGAAGCAACTGAAGCTATCGAAAAAGACGATTGGAACGCACTCGCTGAAGAATTGGGAGATGTACTCTTACAACCCGTTTTTCATATGCGTCTTGCTGAACGAGACAACGAATTTGAGTTTAATGAGCCCTTAAAAAGAATCACAGACAAGCTTGTAAGGAGACATCCTCATGTTTTTGCGACAACAGAAGTAACCGGGTCTGACGAAGTACTCAAAAATTGGGACGCAATCAAAAAGCAAGAAAAGAAACAAGAAACCAGCAATGCAGTTTCTATTCTCTCTGGAGTTCCAACGTCATTACCCGCTCTAGCGCGAGCGATGGAAATTAGCAAACGAGCTGCGCGAGCCGGTTTTGAGTGGCCAGATATTGAAGGAGTGAAGGACAAGGTCCTGGAAGAACTTAATGAGTTCGAACATGCAGTATCACAGCAAGAAAAAGATGCTGAATTTGGGGATTTGCTCTTCACTCTTGTCAATTTCGCTCGCTGGCAAAAAATTGACGCCGAAGCTGCTCTCAGGCAAATGGTGCTTCGGTTCCAAAAACGGTTTGAACAGATGGAACTATCATCAAGCAAACCACTCAATGAGTTAAGCCCAGAAGAATGGGATCAACTCTGGTCAGAAGCCAAAAACAAATCCCAAAACGAGTCATAATTTCCCAGTGCCAATTTGGTGTGTTGTCAACCAAAAAGGTGGAGTTGGAAAAACTACCACTGCAGTTAATGTCGCCTCCGGACTTGCAAAAAATGGGAAAAAGACCCTTCTTATTGATTGCGATCCACAAGGTAATGCCACAACCGGATTTGGAATCGAAAAAAACAACTTAGAATTCTCACTCTATGATGTAATTGCCAACCTCGTTGAAGATCCAGACACGCTTGACGCAGTGCAATCCACCCTCATAAATGCTGGTCCACTGCTCGATGTCGTGCCGGCTACGCTTGATTTAGCCGGTGCAGAACCCATTCTTATGAATGCTGTAGGAAAAGAGTTAATCCTCAAGGACGCCCTCTCTCAAATTCGGTCTAACTATGATTGGATCATTTTGGATGCGCCACCGAGCCTAGGGCTACTGACGATAAATATCCTTGCCGCTTCTGATGCAGTTATTGTCCCGATGCAATGTGAATTCTATGCGTTAGAGGGGCTATCCCAGCTAATGAAAACGGTTGAAATCGTTAAAAAGCGACTCAATCCAAGTTTGAAAATTGCAAAAGTAGTACTCACGATGTACGATGCTCGCAATAAACTCACCGAGCAAGTAGCAACCGAAATTCGCAACTTTTTTGGAAGCAAAGTTGCGACAACAGTCATCCCAAGAAATGTAAGGCTAAGTGAAGCACCAAGTTTTGGAGCACCAGCAGTCGTTCAATTTCCTTCAAGTAAGGGAGCAACTGCCTACATGAGTCTTGTTAATGAAATCATACGAGAAACCGCTTAATCAATTTACAAGTCAACTAAAATAGAAAGGACGCAATGAGAAAAGCACTGGGGAAAGGCCTGTCACAACTTTTGGGAGATCAATTAGAATCTCAAATTTTGGAGACTTCTATTGACTCAATTTCAGCAAACAAGCGGCAACCTCGGCGTCACTTCGAAGTTGATGCACTTGAGGAGCTCTCGGAATCTATCCGAATCCATGGCGTATTATCACCCATCATAGTTCGGCCGCTTGCCGAAGGTCATTACGAAATTATCGCTGGAGAAAGACGCTGGCGCGCAGCCAGGCTTGCGGGGCTCACCAAAGTTCCAGTCATGATTCGATCTGCCGCTGGTCAGGAGTCTTTAGAAATTGCCATTGTTGAAAACGTTCAACGCGCAGATATTTCAGCTTACGAATCAGCACTTGCGTACCAGGTACTGATTCAAGAATTTGGGCTCAATCAAGAGCAAGTCGCATTACGCGTTGGCAAGACTAGGACAGCCATTTCAAACTGTCTAAGGCTCCTCAAACTACCGGAAGAAATTCTAATCGGAGTTCAGGAAGGCAAGATTTCAGAAGGTCATGCAAGAGCGTTACTTTCAGTCAACAATGAAGCCAGACAACGTGAGATTTACCAAGATATTGTGACGCTGAACCTTTCAGTTCGGGAAGTAGAAAAACTAGCCGCTCCAGATACAGAGAGTGATTCAAAACGAAAAAAGAAGACTTTCACCAAGAAAGAAACCAAAGATATTCATACCAAGCAACTCGAATCCGTGATTAGTGAAAAATTTGGAACCTCTGCGAGCATAGATCGAAAAGCAGAGGGTGGAGTCATTTCACTGCCGTTCTTCGATGACGAAGATTTGCAGAGAATTTTGGACATCTTAGGAGTGGAACTCTGAATTTGACCAACCCGGCATTTGAGATTCAACTACTGAAAGAAATCCATTTCGATGAAGTGATTGCTCTTCAACGGGAAGCATTTCCACCTCCTTTTGATGAAACCCTACTATGGAGTCAAAGTGATCTCGCTACTCACATTGGCCTCTTTCCTGAAGCCCAGTGGGTTGCTATTGCTGAAAACAAAATAGTTGGTTCCTGTAGTAATACTCTCATTTCCGAGGCAAATTACCAACGTCATTCAGACTGGGAAGCAACCGTTGGTGGTTACCAAATCAAGACATTTGATCCCAACGGAACAACGCTTTATGGTCTAGATATAAGCGTGGCATGTGCTTACCGCAATCAAGGAATAGGTCGTGCCTTTTATGAATGCCGTAAGAAATTGGTAATTGATCGACAGTTAAAACGCTACGCAACTGGCTGCAGACTGCCTGATTTCAGCACCTCGGGCTTTGAAAACGTCTTTGAGTTCCTTGAGCTTGTTCATATGGGACGGAAATCAGATAGAACCCTCTCACCGCTACTGAAATATGACCTTAGAATTATTGGAGCTCATACCAACTACATGGAAGACATTGAGTCGAATAACTGCGCCGCCTTACTTGAATGGGAGCCCACATTAGACGAGCAGAAGCAAAATGAGCTGATGCGAGGAAAGTTGGTACCATGACTATCCGAGCAGCAGTCGCAAACTGGAAACTTCGACCGATACGTTCTGATGCAAACTTTTGGTCTCATATTCAAGAATTTCTAATCAAAGCCGATGACCATGGGGCGCAGTTAGTAGTTCTTCCAGAACTCTTTTGTTTAGAACTACTTCACTTGGAGCCACAGCTAAAAGCAGTCAAGGCTCCTCAGTACCTGGTGCAATATTCATCAGCAATTGAGGAGTGGCTCGTTCGAATGTCAGTCAATAGTGGAATGGTGATCGTAGGCGGCTCACACTTTAAATATAACAATTCTGAACACATTATCAACGCTTGCCCAATTGCTTTCCCAGATGGGACACTTGCCTTTCAAGAAAAGAATAAGTTGACAGTTTACGAACGTAGCGACTGGGATTTGGCCCAAGGTTTTGGCATTAAACAGCTACCTGGAAGATTGGGAGTAACCGTTTGCTACGATTCGGAATTTCCAGAGGCAAGTCGAGTACTTGCTGAAAACGGCATGTTGATTCACTGTGTTCCCGCTTGGACAGAAACTCGTCGTGGATTTCAGCGCGTGAGATGGAGTTGCCAAGCAAGGGCGATTGAAAACCAAGTATTTGTCCTTCACTCATCACTGGTTGGAGACCTGGATGGTCGTGAACCTGCTCCAGAAAGCTACGGTTCATCAGCGATTCTCTGCCCTAGCATGGCACCATTCCCCATGGAGGCGTGTCTGGCTGAGACTAAGCTAAACGAGGATGACTTGGTGGTTGCTTCTCTAGATATAGATGCCTTGTTTACTAGTCGCAATGAAGGTGAAGTCACAAACTGGAAAGACCGAAGTGCTAGCAACTGGAATTTAACAGAATCTGTATCAGCGACTGTCCCATGGGCCATTTAAGCTTAATCATAGTTTCTAACCACAATATCAATTAGCAGGTTAAAATAACAGGATATGGGAAATGCAACGAAGGTTGGTATGTTTGTGGTTGCGTTCGTCGCGATGCTCTACGCGGGCTATACCTTTGTAGGAAAGTCTCTCTTTGCGGCCAAAACGGTTAAGTATTTCGCTAAATTTTCAGACGCTGGTGGAATCAATCAGGGAAGCAGAATCCTGATGGCCGGGGTGAGTGTTGGAACAGTGGAAAAAATTGAGCTAGTCTCTCCCACTGAGGCAAAACTAACACTCTCCGTGAAGCCCGAAATAAAAATTCCTGATGGAACGGTAGCCGAACTTCCGACCAGCCTTACTGGTTTTGGAGAACAAGTACTCATTC
>JAPLCS010000338.1 GCA_026392145.1 Fimbriimonadales bacterium
CCCAAGCCGACAACCACATTTTCTGCCCATATTCCACCGAAGAAGTACTCTCGCTCTACAAAAATGTGTTTCCGTCTGCAGGTTTCTACTTTGGTCTTGTTCCTTCATTCGGTGGCTATTCCGGCTTCGTGTGGGGTTCAAAAGGGGCCTCACTCAATAAAGAAATGCCAACCACAAGCCAATCGTTCGGTTATCTCAATCCCACAAACTATGCTCTTGCATTTTCTGATTTGAGATTCAGTATTTAGGCTCAATTTCAACGCAAATGAAAACTTCATCGCAGATTGAAGTTTTTTTTCGTAAACTAGAGCGAACATGTCGGACGCAAACCGCACTCAGATGCTGAATAGTGACCCCAACCGGACAGTCATGTCGGGGGCGCCAGTGCTTGACCCAAACAAAACAATGATGGGCAACGCTCCGACCATCAACGCGACCGTCACGATCAAACCCATCCAATGCCCTGTTTGCAAAACATTCAACCCAGGAGGAGTCAAATTCTGTGTTGAATGTGGACTCATTTTTGACAGAGCACTACCCGCCGATGCATTTGGAGCCCCAGCGGTTCAATTACCTATCCTTCTCGAATCAACGGGGAGAGAGCATCCCCTCAGAGCAGGAAGCACCGTCATCGGCCGCGAAGCCGACATCATAATCGCCGACTCCAAAGTGAGCCGAAAACATGCGCAAATCACCAATGCGAACGGTCTCATTGAAATCGAAGACTTAGGCTCGTCAAACGGCACGAAAGTTGACGGAAACACAGTAACTCCAGGCAACAAAATAGTCCTAACCGGCGGAGAAAAAATCAGCTTTGCTGGTGTAGAAATGACGTTCCAAGTACCAGGCTCAACCGGAACCAATAGCACCCAAGCCTTTGGCGGAAACAAAACCGCCGCCATTGCAGCAACACCTCGCAAAGAAGTTTCCCCGGCGACTCTATGCTGGGGTGACCAAGAATTTGCCCTCAAACCAGGCCTCAACACCTTCGGTCGTAAATCAGAGAATGATGTCGCCATCGCCGATCCTTACATCAGTGGGAAACACGGCACAATTGAAATCACCGACCAAGGCATTTTTATCACCGACATCGGATCTACCAACGGAATGAGTCTCAACGATGCAAGGCTGTCGCCCAATATGAGAACAGTCATGACCCAGGAAGACACCATAAAAATTGGGGATATCGAACTTAAAATCCGACTCAACGCCTAATCACCACAAGTCTGTTCCCCAAGCAAAATCCACTGGGTGATGCAACTCGTGTTCGAACCAGCTATAATCCCCCAAGCATGGAATCGCGCGATGTTGCCGAACTGACCAAAGCGATTATGAAAAGGCAGCTGAGTCTCAGCCTTAAAGTAGCCGCAGTCTTCGTCGTTATTTTAATTGGATTGCCTCTCTTCAATCATTTCAATCCAAACGCAGCAAAAACTCCAATCGCGGGATTCACCCTTTCCTGGCTAGTCCTTGGACTACTGTTCTATCCCCTAACATGGGCACTCTCGTTCTGGTTCGTAGGAGCATCCGAGCGGCTCGAAGATCAAATCGTGGATGAGCAACACAACTCTGAAACAAACACTGCAGAAACAAACATTGAGGAGACAATCTATTGATTCCATTCCTATTCGTCCTCCTCGTAACAGTAGGAACAATTCTCCTCGGCATCTGGGCGACAAAGAAATCAGCCTCAGCCGCTGACTTTTTTGTCGCAGGAAGATCAGTCAACGTTTTCTGGAATGCGTCCGCCATCTCTGGCGAATACCTCTCCGCAGCCTCATTCATGGGTATTGCCGGACTCGTCATGAAAAACGGGTTCGATGCCCTTTGGTACCCCGTTGGCTACGCCGCAGGCTATCTTTTCCTCCTGCTATTCATCGCCGGTCCGCTTCGCCGATTCGGTGCCTACACCATTCCCGACTTTGCCGAAGGACGGTTCCACAACGCAGCCTTCAGAAAGGTTGCCGTCTCATTCGTACTCTTTATAGGATTCTTTTACACCATGCCTCAAATGAAAGGGGCAGGAGTCACTATGATGGGCATCCTCGGGTGGCCATATTGGGTAGGAATTGCCGTAGTAGGCTCAGTAATCACTTTTAATGTCGCCGTGGGAGGGATGAAAGGAATTACCATTGTTCAAGCCGCCCAATACTGGATGAAGGTCTTTGCTATTGCCGCACCTCTCTTCGTAGTGATGTCGGTTTACGGCTTCTACACCAAACCACTTACTGCCGCCGCAAATGACGGCAAAGCGGTACCCAAGGTGACAGGTGACATTATTAAGGTGAAAGGAGCTACAGCCGCTCCAAGTAATGCAATTGTGTTAAGTGGCGCCGCTGAAACACTTGTTAAGTTTGAAAAAGACACCGAAATTGCAGCCATTTCACCCGGCACTAAACTCAAACCTGGCGAAGAAGTAGAGTGGTCTGGCGTCATTTCAGCCATAGGTAGCGACTTAACTGTTGATGCCAAGTCAAAGAATATTGCGATTCCCAAAGACACACTTCTACTCATCAAGCCCCTCCCAATGAAAAAAGAGGGCGAAAAACCAAAAGGCGTCAGAATCGAATTCAAAAAGCCGGCGGAACTCAGGTTCACAGCACCCCAAAATCAGCCAGCAACCGCACCCAACGCCCCAAATAATGACAAGTGGCTCCATCCTTTTGGTCCCCTCACCAGCAAGCATGGCTACCCACTGCTCTACACGTATTCACTCATCATTGCTCTGGTCTGCGGAACCGCTGGGCTACCGCACATTCTCGTAAGGTTCTACACCAACCCAGACGGCAAATCAGCAAAGAGAACAACCGTATGGGTAATGATTATGCTTGGTGCCTTTTACGTCTTTACACCAATGTGGGGCGCACTCGGCAGAATGGCCATCCCTAACCTTTACGCCAACAACAGCACAGACCTTGTAGTAATCAAACTTCCCGCAATGCTCGAAAATGAATTGCTAGGTCAAATCCTAAGCGGAATTACTGCGGCTGGCGCATTCGCCGCGTTTA
>JAPLCS010000397.1 GCA_026392145.1 Fimbriimonadales bacterium
GGGCAGGAAAAGGGCTATGACGTCGCGCAGCAAGCTGGAAAATATGCCCAATTTCGCCAGATTCAATTCGCCGCTTGGCTTCCACCACCGCAGGATTAAATCGCTCAAGGTGACCCACCATCATCGTCCGCCCCGTCTGTTTGGCGACCGCAATCATCTGGTCTGCCTCTTCAAGCGAAGACGCAATAGGCTTCTCAACTAGAACATGGGCTCCCGCCTCCATAGCGAAACAGGACATCTCGCAGTGGAACTTGGTAGGTGCGGCAATCGCCACATAATCGAGGTTCTCCTTCTCAATCATCTCTCGATAATCGGTATAGGCATTCACCCCGGGAAACGATTTCAGTGCCGAATGGCTTTGCGGAAACGGATCAGCAGCGGCAACAAGGCTTCCTCCTTGAATTTCAGCGTTCAGTCGAAGATGGTTCCTTCCCATGGAACCCATTCCGATAACCGCACCGCGCAAACTCACAGGCTATTTACCTCGGCAACAATTCGTTCCAAATCTTCCTGCGAAAGCGAAGGGTGAACCGGTAACGAAAAAACTTGATGAGACAACTTTTCTGCCACAGGCACATCAGCATCTCCAAATCCAAGGTCAATCATATGCTGCTGACGATTAGCAGGAATCGGATAGAACACACCGCACCCGATGCCACGCTCATTCAGTCGAGCAACAAACGAATCTCGCAGCGAACCATCACCCGGATCATCTTCAACGCGAACCGTATATTGGTGATAAACATGCCCACACGCAAGTTGGCACCCCGAAAGCACACAGTCCTTCCTGCAAACAGGAACTCGAACTCGAGTCAAATGCTTGTTCAGATACGTCGCATTGTGCCTTCGTGCGTGGGTAAAAGCTTCAAGTCGACCAAGTTGAACCACCCCAATCGCCGCGCTCAAATCCATCATTCGGAAGTTGAACCCGAGAATATCGTGGTAATAACGTCGCTTCATACCGTGACCGCGAAGCATCCTCAAAGTGTCTGCCACTTGGTCATCATCAGTGGTAACCATGCCGCCCTCACCCGTCATGATATTTTTGGTGGCATACAGGCTAAAGCATCCGGTGCCAAACGACCCAGTCATCTTCCCCTGATAAGCCGCCCCAATCGACTGAGCGCAATCCTCAATCACCGTCAGGCCATGCCGCTCGGCAATCTCCATAATCGGCTTCATATCACAAGGCAACCCGTAAATATGAACGGGCATAATCGCCTTCGTCCGAGGAGTAATTAGTGCCTCAATCTTGTGGGGGTCAATACAAAAAGTCTCAGGATCAATATCGCAATAAACCGGCGTTGCTCCCGTGTAAACAATACTGTTCGCCGAAGCAATAAAAGTAAATGGAGTGGTGATAACCTCATCGCCAGGTCCAATCCCATGAGCTAACAGAGCAATATGCAGAGCGGTCGTTCCATTACTGGTAGCAATCGCATGTTTCACTCCAATCACGTTGCAAAAGTCAGCTTCAAGCTGTGCGACTCTAGGACCCTGAACCAGCATTCCTGAGTCAAGAACTTCCATGACCGCAGCCTTTTCTTCTGCGCCAATAAACGGTTTTGAGATAGGAATAGGGTTCATATTTTTTTCCAAAGTTGATAAGTTTCCGTAGGAATCTCTACGATTTCGTCGCTCTTAAGGTCTCGCATTCTTACAGTCAATTTCGACAAATCAGGAGTCTCATCCTCAACCATTCGATTGCCAGAATAACTAACAAATCCCATTATACGGGCGGGAACACCCACCATAAGCGCATGGTCTGGCACATCTCGAGTAATCACCGCTCCCGCACCAATCATCGCCCATTTGCCAATCGTAATCCCACAAATCACCGTCGCATTGGCACAAATTGCGGCACCTTCGCGGATTACAGTAGGAATCACCTTCCAATCATTCTCAGTCCGCAGTTCACCATCTCTTGTCACCGATCTCGGTTGAAAATCGTTGGTAAAAGTGGCATTCGGACCCACAAAAACACCGTCCTCAAGCGTAACGCCTTGATAAATTGAAACGTGATTTTGTACTTTGACTCGGTTACCAATCGTAACCCCTCGGTCAATATAAACTCCCTTTGAAAGCGTGCATTCAGAACCAATTGAGGAGTGTTCTCGAATCTGAACCTGATGCCATACCAAACTTCCTTTTCCAATAGTGGCACTGGGGTCAATGTCTGCACTTGGATGAATTCTAGGCGCTGGCAGCTCTTTCATAGTCACACTGAATCTAAAGTCAGACATCTTAAAGGTACCAGATGGAACTTGAACACGTTGTATTCAAGCCAGTCCAGCACCTCAAATGCCTATCGAGCAGACTCTAGCAACATGTATCGATTTTGCTGTCTCAAAAACAACGCCGCACCACGAGACGTTGGAATGATGTTCTTCGCTTCCCGCAAAATCGTCGAAATCTCAGGAACAATCTTGCCATTGCGATCAAGTGCAACATAACCCGGGTTGAATGGATTGTCATAAATCGCCAAAAGAATGACATCTCCAATCGACCAACAACCATAAAACCGAGTTTGACCCTTGTAGGTGAGTTGAACAGGAGGTCGGTCCACAGGATACAACGTCACGGTGCCGTCCCAACGGGTGTAGTAATTCCCTTCATTTTCGGTAGTCACTTCGGGCATGCATACCAACGTATCGTCCGACATCTTCCCAACGACCGGCGGCACATTCAACACCTCCGTCTTGTTCGTCAACGTGTCATAGGTAAACGAGGTGTACCGCCACTTATCAGCCGTCCCTCGACTATATTTCGCATAGATGATTCGGTCAGTCAAGAAAGTTGGCACACTAATTCGAACAGATTCGAAATCGTTGTCAAGCAACGTCTCTTTGCCGTCTTTCAGTAAGCACAAGCGATGTCGACTGCGATCTATATCATTGCTGGATCGTAGAAATAGCAGCGACCCATCCCGTCGAATCGAAAAACAGCCTAAGTTGGGAAGAGCTTCAGTTGGCTCAATTAGATACTTTCTACCGCCATTCATAAAAGTAGCGGTAGATCCAGATTTTTCACGATAGATGACCTGAGAACCCATAAGTCTTTCGACAATCTCAGGCTTGTAACTCCCAAC
>JAPLCS010000058.1 GCA_026392145.1 Fimbriimonadales bacterium
ATGTCTTGGTCATTACAGGTGCCCTCAAAGATTGTGAGGAAGCGACTGTTGGAGTGCCAAGACATGTCGGACCAGCAGTCAACCACAGCGTCCCAGTTGTTTCCGAAGTAAGAGGGGAACTCCCATGCTTGTGCGAGAGAATTTATTGCCTCTGAGCCGTTTAAGGAGATGGTTTTGGTCGTCCACCCTTTGGCCGTCATTTGTTCGGCTAGCTCGCCTACTGATTCGCATGCATTTGACATGACAACGCCCTTCTCAAGTTGAGTGAGAAGGGCGTTTAAGTTCGATTGATTTGGATTATCTGACACGGAAGAAGGTGGAGTAGTGATCTCCAGTGTAGAAGACTTCGCCTCGTTTTCCGATGACGACTCGTTGTGGGCCAGGGAATGGGAATCCGTTCATTTGGTGTACGAATTCTCGGTAGTATTGGCTATCGGTGCTGACAGGAAGTCGCCGTTGGAAGTTTGAGAAAATTGAACCATCGTTGTTGTGGCTAAGTTTTCTTCCTGCTCGGATTCTGTCGATGGTTGGGTTTACGTCCATTCGGCCGGTGTAGATCACTCTGCCGAAGTCAACTACTCGAACGCTTGGTAGTACATTGACTCGTCCAACAACTGAGCCGATTTGAGGCTGTCCGAATCCGGCTTGTGCCATGACGAGTGCAGGGATTGCAATTGCAAGGGCAATGACACCAGCAACAAATGCTTTAGTTGACTTGAGATTAAACATGTCTTTCGAGTCCTGATTGGTCAGTACTTTTTAGATATTACCTACGTTCTTTTGTTGAAATAAAAAACGAGGAAAAAGACCCGCTACATTGAAGCCAATTTTCCGCTTGGTGGGAGGAGAGATTCGAGGAGATTTAAGTTTTCTAGTCCAACTCTTGCCCACATTTTGGAGGTTGGGGTGCAAGAAACGATAGAAGCAATGTCGGCGATGTGGAATTGCAGTGGTTCGCCGGAAAGCCATTCTCGTGTTCGGGACTGAGAGGCGATATTGGCTAAGGCGATTACTCCGCTGATGGATTCCGTGTGAGGTAAATGCACTTCGTCGGGTTGGAGAACCATGATTTGTTTGAGTGGAGCCCAGAGAGGGAGGGAATCGTTGGTTTTCCACTCGGCGCTCTGTTTTGTAGTGCCTTTATAGAGATCCTCATGATGTTGGAACGCGAGTGCATCGGTGGAGTCTTGCCAGAGGCGGTAGTGGGTGGGACCGCTTGCAATTTCAAAGAGGTTAGATTCTGAGATAGTAGTCGCTGAATTTTCTGAGGCTGATTTTCTAATTACGCAGACATCGTCGACAAACGACTTCCAGCCTGATTTGGAAAGGAAGGCGGCGAGAGTGGATTTTCCGGTGCGTTGCGGGGCGACAAACACGGTTGCTTGATTGCTTGTATCTAATAGCGATGAGCCATGAAGCACAATCCATCCGAATTGGTGGCAGACCCAGGACATGATGGGACCATACATTGTGGCGATCCGAAGTTTTATATCCATAGATGGTGGAGAGAGGTCGGTGATGTCGCCTTGATGTGAAATGGCAAACTGTTGTCCGTGTGAGTAA
>JAPLCS010000191.1:0-2191 GCA_026392145.1 Fimbriimonadales bacterium
AGAAGTAGCCTTATCGCTCGGATTTGATTCCGTTGGAGTTGCTGCAGCTTTGCCCGTTCATGAGGCAGTGCAGTTTTATCGACATTGGTTAAACGCTGGATTTGATGCTGAGATGGAGTATCTGGCAAAGCATGAGCCATTGAAGGCAGACCCTCGCATCTTACTTGAGGGTGCGCAGAGTGTGATTGTCGTTTCTTTGAATTATTATCACAATCCCGAGCCTAGAGAAGGGAAAGTAGCCCGATATGCTCTAGGACGTGACTACCATAAGGTCATTCCCGCACGATTGAGAAAACTCGTTGATGTTCTTGAGCAAGAGTATCCCCGTAGCCAGCATCGCATTTGTGTGGACTCAGCCCCTTTGTTTGATCGATCTTATGCTGCCATGGCTGGACTAGGATGGTTTGGAAAGAACACGATGCTCATAGATTCTAAGCGGGGATCTTGGTTCTTTATTGGAGTAGTTTTGTCGTCAATCGCTTTTGAATTGGACACACCGTCAGTTGGCGGTTGTGGTACTTGCCGATCCTGTATTGATGCATGTCCGACGGGTGCAATCGTCAAGTTACACGATCGCTGGGCGGTAAATTCTGGGGATTGTATAAGCTACCAAACCATAGAAAAGCGTGGTGAGTTGACAACTGATACTCATGGTTGGCTCTTTGGATGCGATGTTTGCCAAGAGGTTTGTCCCTTTAATCAGGTGAGGGATTCTCAACCTCTGCGAGCGTCTGTCACCCCAATCAGTGATTTTTATCCAAGAAACCTGCCGACGGTCGATGCTATTGAGACAATGTCAGAAGCCGAATGGGATGAGTCCTTTCGTGGGTCTGCAATGCGCAGGACTGGATATGAGGGTCTGAGGCGTAACGTTCGGGCGTTGCGAAACGATAAAAAGTAGAGACGTTGTTTACTACTCTTGGTCGCTGGAGAGAGTAAGAACTGCAACTTGTGGGGGACAAAGGAATCTTGATGGAGGGCCGGTAGTACCGACTCCTCGACTCACAAATATTGGTGTTGAAGCATCTGGGTAGAAACCGTCTCGATACTTATCACCGTTCTTTGAGGTCATAGGTGTGATTCCGTAAGGGAATCTAAATTGCCCGCCGTGGCTGTGTCCACTGAGTTGCAAAATGGCTTCTCCGGAAGGAACTTGGTCCACCAGGTCAGGTTCATGCCAAAGTACTATTCTTGGTTCATCGCTTGCATCAGTAAACGCTTTTTCAACGTTGGCTGCATTGCCGTTATAGCTATCAATGCCTACCCAACAGATGCCCATGTGGGTCCAATTTTCATTGCGAAGTAGCTTTATATTCAGCTCATCAAGAATGATTCTTAGGATTTCTGGCGAGCCTTTTCGGTAGTCGTGATTGCCAGGAATTGCTATCACATTACCGTTCATTATCAGAAGTGGTTCTAAAACATCTCCCAGTTTTTTGGGTGAATCTAGTTCCCAAAAGTTTACAAAGTCACCTAAGAGCACGACAATATCTGGTTCTTCATCGAGAAGAAGGTCGATAGACTTTTTTGCTAATTCGATGCTGTAGGAGTGACCGATATGGAAGTCTGAGAGTACGCCAATTTTTAATCCGTCTAGCCTTTCGGGGAGTGTTTTGAGTCTCAGTGAGAATCGGTCAACGACCAGTCTCTTTGATTCCACCAGTGCCCCGTAAATTAACATTCCTGCTCCGAGGGCACTTAGCCCTGTAGCGGCAATGGTAAGAATGTTGCGATTGTTCATAAGGGCTCTTGGGTATTTTTCGGTTTGTCTTAGGTGAATGACTATCTTGAAACTGAAATTGGGGGAGGAAACTCAATTTTACCTGCGAAGGTAAAGCCGCTTAATTAAGTTTGGATGCCGGAGGATGTAGTCCTCTGACTCAGTTGAACATATCTAGGTCATCAATCGTCAGACTGTTTGTATGGTCAGTCTATTATTGGTTTGCTCACTTATCGCCCCAGGAATTACGGTAGAGAAGACGACCTTTAAGGATTGGAGAGAGGCTGTGCGAATTTCTAATGGTGAGATAGAAGTCGTAGTGGTTCCGGAAATTGGTAGGGTCATGTTTTACGGGTACCCAGGCAAGAAGAATTTTCTTTGGGTAAATCCGATTTTAGGGGCATCTGGACAAGGTAAAGCTGGTTACAAAGACTTTGGCGGAGATAAGGTTTGGCCCATTATAGGAAGTAC
>JAPLCS010000191.1:2211-10485 GCA_026392145.1 Fimbriimonadales bacterium
ATGGGATTCCCTTCACTTTTGAGTTGCTCAAGGATGGAGTCAGAATAACTTCTCAGCTAAGTGCAGGTAAGTTGGGTGAAAGTAGTTCTCTTCAACTTATGAGGGAGATTCGGATTAGCGATATTGGAACGGTTGTGAGGTTTACCAATCGTTTACAAAATCTTGGTGAAAGTAAAACTTGTGCCATGGTTCAGGCCACTCAGTTAGATGCACCGTCTGAGGTTGGACTGCTCGTTGATCCCAGTCGTAGCTACAATATGTGGTCTGGTCAGAAACTTGATTCTAAGTACCATCAATACTTGGCCGGAAAGCTCACTATCACAAGGCATCCTGCTAAGCCATTTAGGTTCGGGACTATTGTGCCAAATGGTGAGATTGCCGCCAAAGTAAATGGTGAATGGTTTGTGGCTAAGTGTGAACGGGTTCGTCGAGCTGTGTATCCTGACGCAAATTCTTCTCATGAAGTTTTCACTAATCCTAATCCCGATGCATTTATAGAGTTGCTCAGTTTGAGTCCGCTTTTGGAAATGGGAACCAGAGAAATGGCTATTCAGAAAGTTGAGTGGCAAGTCCGCAACAGGATGTAAGTCACATGGTGAACTTGGGTGGGGCTGGTATGCCAAAATGAAGAGGCACAGCCGGGTTTCACTATGAACTTAGACATTACCTACCCTAGGAGAAAGACAACTCCTTGTAAGATTGGACCCTTGACCATTGGTGCGGGGCATCCCGTATTGGTGCAGTCAATGATCACAGAAGAAACTCGAAACATTGACGGTTGTGTTGAGCAAATTATTGAACTTCACAAAATTGGTTGTGAACTTGTTCGAGTTACTACTCCTACCTTGGGCGAAGCCCAGTGCTTGGAGGAGATTCGAGCTAAGGTCACCGAGCGCTACCAGTACGTGCCCTTAACTGCGGATGTTCATCACCAAGGAATGGATATTGCCGTTGAAGCCGCCAAGCACGTTGACGAAGTACGAGTGAATCCAGGATTGTTTGTGTTCAAAAGGCATGGCACTCGCAAGAAAGTTGATGTGCGAGGAAGGGGTGAGGAAATTGAAGTTCTTCGAGAGGAACTTGCTTACTCTGAAAGCGAGCAGAGGGAGGAAATTGCGGGCATTGAGGAAGCGTTCATTCCAGTGATTGAGGCTTGCAAAAAGTTTGGAAGAGCGATGCGAGTTGGTGTGAACCACGGCTCGCTTTCTGAACGGCTGCTCGTAACTTATGGTGATACTCCAGATGGCATGGTCGAATCGGCAATGGAGTATTTGCGTATTTGTGAGAAGAATGGTTATACCAATCTTAATATAAGTTGCAAAGCTTCTCGTGTGCCCATTATGGTTGCTGCGAACCGATTGATGGTGAAGAGGATGGCTAAAGAGGGGATGGCTTATCCTATGCACCTTGGTGTGACTGAAGCAGGGGACGGTGAGTACGCCCGAATTAAGAGCACCGCTGGAATAGCTACTTTGTTAATGGAGGGAATTGGTGATACGATTCGAGTGAGTTTGAGTGAGGATCCTAAAAACGAAATTCCAGTTTGTTACGATATCTTGCAGTCTCTTGGGCTTCGAAAAACCAAGGTTGAGTACATTGCGTGTCCCTCTTGCGGGCGAACTAAGTTTAATTTGCCGACGGTTTTGAATGAAGTCCGCAATGCCACCAGGCATTTGGTGGGACTTGATATTGCTGTGATGGGGTGCATTGTCAACGGACCTGGGGAAATGGCAGATGCTGACTACGGATATGTTGGGGCTGCAGGTGGAAAGATTACTTTGTACCGAAAGCGTGAAGTCGTAAAGAATGGGATTCCGCAGGAAGACGGCGTTCGAGAGCTTATTGAATTGTTGAAGGCAGACGGAAAGTGGTCCGATGCTCCAGAAGGACATTTACCTTTGACTGGATTGCCTGTGATGAACTGAGCTGATAGTTTTTATTAGTTAGAGATGGACGCTGATGGAATCTGAAACTCTCACTCGAATCAGGTCCTTAGGTCTTGGTGGCGCGATGCCGACTGAACTGCTTGCTTATGCTGTTTCAGAGAGTGATGCTGAAGTTGATCGTTGGTTACCAGTGGCTCGTGAATTGATGCTTGCCAACAGGAAGCTCAGACGGTTAGCGGATATTTCTTTGGATGAGTTGATGACTCGTTTTGATCTTCCTGAACCTCAGGCACGTCGTCTTTTGGCGATGTTTACACTTGGTCGAAAAGTTGGTGTGGCTGGAAAAGGGGAGACTGAGATTGAGGCGATTACTGGTCCTGAAGATGTTGCCGATTTGTTAGATGACCTTAGGCATGAGTCTCGCGAGCATCTCGTTGCCATTTATCTTGATTCTAAAGGTGTTATCTTGCGCATTGCTACTATTCACATTGGTACGGCTAATGCCTCTATTGTTGGGGTTCGGGAGATTTTTCGGGAAGCGGTTCGCGAGGGGGCTGTTTCGGTGATAGTGGCTCACAATCACCCTTCTGGAGATCCGGAGCCGAGTACCGAAGATATTGAAGTTACGGGGAAGATTTTTGAGGCTGGCCAGCTCCTCGATATTGAGTTGCTGGACCACATCATTATTGGTGAGAAGAAGTGGGTGAGTTTGAAGACAAGGCGTCTTTTTTAACCCTCTACTTCACTTGATTCTTGGTTCCACTCCTAGTAGATTGCGCACTAGAAAGTCTTGTAATCGCCGCTTTCCATACGGGTGCCCAGCGGCTCCGTGACCTACGTTTGGAATGGTTACGAAATCGAAATCTTTGTTGGCCTTAATCAGTGCATCAATTACTTGATATGTAGAAGCTGGGTCGACATTCGTATCCATTTCGCCGAGCAGTAAGAGGAGTTTGCCACTCAGATTTCTGGCAAGTGTGCGGCAGGATTGTGCTTCGTAATGGGGGCCAATTGGCCAACCCATCCATTGTTCATTCCACCAAATTTTGTCCATTCGATTGTCGTAACATCCGCAATCAGCAATTCCCACTTTATAAAAATCTCCGTGAAGTAGCAATGCATGGAGGGTGTTTTGACCACCTGCAGAGGTGCCATAAATTCCAACTCGGTTTAGGTCCATGGATGGAATCTGTTTTGCTACTTCTTTCATCCAAAGGATTCTGTCGGGAAACCCCGCGTCTGCAATGTTCTTCCAACATACGTCGTGAAAGGCTTTACTGCGATTGCTTGTGCCCATGCCGTCTATTCGGACGACAATGAATCCTAGCTCGGCAATTTGCATCCCGCTCGCGTTCGTGTGGAAGTTCTTGGGAACATGTGAACTGTGGGGGCCGGCGTAGATGTCCTCCACTACAGGGTACTTCTTCACTGGATCGTAATTGGAGGGGAAGTAGACATGTCCCCAAATGTCTGTGATTCCGTCTCTGCCCTTGACTGAGAAGACTCGAGGCATTTTGAATCCTGACTTGAGAAGTTCTGTCGTATCTGACTTGGTGAGTTCGCTAATGAGTTGACCATCAATTGTGCTTCTTAGTTCATGAACAGGGGGCATATCTGGACGTGAATAGGTATCAACCAGTGTTTTCCCATCGGGCGAGAACTCGACTCTATGGTTACCATTACCTTGTGTAAGTTGAATCAATCCGGTGCCATCGAAGTTCACTCGGCAAAAGTGCACTTGGTAGGGGTCTTGTCCTGCGGTAATTCCGCTTGCCCTGAACCATAGCTGGCGAGCATTTTCGTCTACTTTATCAATTCCACGTACGACCCAGTTGCCCTTAGTAATTGAATTTTTTACGGTTCCTGTTTCCAGATCATAGAGATAGTAGTGACTCCATCCTGATCGCTCACTTTGGAAAATGGCCTCTTTTTTGTTTGTTAGGATTCTTAAATCGCTCTTTCCGTTCCAATCGACGAAAGTGTTGGAATGTTCGTCTATGACAGGGCGCATCGTGCCAGTTTCTGCATTGAGTTCTAAGAGCCTGAGGTTTTGGTGACCTCGTTCGTTGTAGAGAATCCAGGCTTTGTTATTTGTTGCCCATCCTTTGATAGAAATTTCGAAAGGGTTGTTGATTTGTGATTGATATTGGTCAAATGTTATAAATTTTCTGTTTTTTAGGTCCACCATGATTGGCGTTTCTTTAGCTAATTCATCGCCAGGTTTTGCGTATTGCCGGCTGGTGAGTTTTGGCTGTAGTTGATCGGGTGGTGTTGTTTGAACAATATTGAGTGGGTGATCTTGCTCTTTGGTTCGGTAGAAGCACAGAGCAGTTGAACCGTCTTCGCTTATGCTTACTTCATTCGAGAACGAAGAGCCAAGCGTTGGTTGCGTGAACTCGAAATTCAAATCGGGTTGATTCTTGTTTATGACTTGGATTTTGTCCGCGCTTGGTCGGATTATCCAAGGGATATCCGGGCTTTGTCTTGGTCTTCTTGGACCTGAGCCGGTGACTCGTTTGCCGTCTAAAAATGCTGTACCGCCGTTTCGGGAAGGTTTGTAAACGGCGAGTCTTGTGCCGTCGGTTTTGGTAATAAGCCAGAAATGAGTTTCCCATGTTTGGGTGCTCCATTCTTGCTTGGGTAGTAGCGATTTATATTCGCGGGTGGCTCCGTCATCTTGGAGCCAGAGTATTTTAAGAGGTTCGTTTGAGTCGTTGTAAAACCTGATTTCGGTTTGTTCGCCTCCTCCACCAGATCTTGTAACCTCATTGGGAGACCATGCTTTCAGACCATTTTGAGGGTTGTTTTGTGCGGAAGTAATTTCGTAGGTCTCCAAGTTCACTTCAATTGGCTTCTCTAATCGAAGCAGAAGTTTTTTGCCGTCCTCGGAAAAGCTTAATGTTCGGAACGGGAGCCTTTCGGGGGAAATTGCTTTTCCTGAAAACTGGGAGAGCGCCGATGCAAGACGTACGTGGTCGAATGCAGGGCTCTTCTTCTTTGTTTGAATGTCGATAGAGAAGTATTTGCGAGTTGGAGTTGGGGCTGCTGGTGAGGATTCGGCAAACCATAATGCGGCACCTCCTCGATACCATCCAAAGTCTAACGATTCATTGAGGACTTTGTTGCCAAACTTGGCTCCGAAGCTGTTGGCGCTTTCGTAATCTTTTTTAGTTCCTTGACCGAGAATCTGAGAAACGAAAAGAAATGTCGCTCCTATGCAGATTAGTATTCGTGATCGATAAACATTCGAATGCATGGAGTGTCTGAATCGCATAGGGCGAGATTACACGATTCAGACACACTTTGTAGCTGATTTTGAGTCTAGTTAGGGTCAGAACTTAGATTAACGTTGTTGTTGGGTTAATTCATTTCAGATAGGAATTTCATGAGTTCCTTCCAACTTGCTTGTTCAGCGGCTTCATTGTATCGAGGACCAACCACGGTGAATCCGTGCACTGCATTTGGATATGTGTGATATTGAAATGCGGCTGCCTTTTTGAATTCGGTCTTGGCTGCTTCGAGATCGGACATTGGCACTGCGGTGTCGGCTTCTCCGTGGAGAATCATCACCTTGGCATTTATTTTAGAAGCGGTGTCGCCTGGAAGGGGCTTGAGCCCGCCGTGGAATGAGACAACGCCTTGGACATTCAGATTGCGCCTCGCCATTTCAAGCACTCCCGTTCCACCAAAGCAGTAGCCTATGGCAACAGATTTACGATTTTTTTTCGCATATTTCATGCCTTCTGTGAGCCGACTCATATAGAGGACCGGATTGCCGTAGTACTTTCCTGCTTCGGCAGAACAGTCCGAAGGTGATTGGGGGCGAATCCCTTTTCCGTATACATCAATGGCGAAGGCATCATAGCCTGCTGATGCCAGTTTGTCGCAGACTCCCTTTTCGTGTTTGTCTATGCCGTTCCAGTCTTGAATCACATAAACCGTGATGCCTTTGGATGAATATGGCGTTGCGTAGTAACCTTCGAATTCCGCCCCATCAATTTTGTAAGTCACATCTTTGCCAACGGTGATGGGACCGCTTACTAGAGTTGAATTTAGTGTTAGTAAGAGTGAAAGGGTAAATGCCATGATGGCAATTTACCCTTCAATCGCTAAAGTTATGAGCCTAGTTTTCCGAGCGCTGCAATTCCAGGCAGGATTTTGCCTTCAAGGAATTCGAGAGAGGCTCCGCCTCCCGTTGACACGTGGGTCATTTTGTCGGCTACTCCGAACTTTTCGACGGCTGCTGCACTATCTCCGCCGCCGACGATTGTCATGGCACTTGATGCTGCAAGGCTTTCTGCAATTGATTTGGTTCCATTGGCAAAGGCATCCATTTCAAAGACTCCAACGGGGCCGTTCCAGAGAACGGTTCCTGCTGTATGAATAATGCCGCTAAACGTCACCCTTGAACTTGGTCCGACGTCGAGGCCCATTTGGTCAGCTGGAATGTGGTCAGCGTCTACAATCGAAGTTGGTCCATCAGGAGCAAAATCTGGAGTAACGACGAAGTCTGTCGGGAGGACAATTTTGTCACCGTGTTCTGCTAGTAGTTGTCCCGCGTATTCAATGCTCGTTTCGTCTAGCAAGGATTTGCCAATTTCTTTCCCTTGTGCTTTGAGGAACGTGTAGCTCATGCCACCGCCAATGATCAATCGATCAACTTTGGGGAGGAGGTTGTTAATGAGGGCAATTTTGTCTTTGACTTTGGAGCCACCCATGATGGCAACAAAGGGGTGTTTTGGGCTTTCAACAGCTCGACCTAAGAACTCCAGTTCTTTCTCAATAAGAAAGCCTGCCGATGATGGAAGATAGTCAGCTACTCCCGCTGTTGATGCGTGTGCTCTGTGTGCGGTACCAAATGCATCGTTGACGAAATACTCAGCGTTGGCGGCGAGTTGCTGAGCGAATTCAGGGTCGTTTTTCTCTTCCTCGGGATGGAATCGAACGTTTTCAAGAAGAACAACTTCACCTGGCTTCAGTTGATTACATCGCTCTCTGATTTCAGGTCCCACACAGTCAGCGAGAAGATGTACATCGGTCTTGAGGAGTGAAGAGAGTCGCTGAGCTACCGGAGCAAGGGAGCAGTCGAGAGAAACTCCTTTGGGCCTTCCGAGGTGGGAACACAATATGACTGAATTGCCGTGGCTTCTTAGGAATTCAATGGTATGCAGAGCTTCGGTGATTCTGCGGTCATCGGTAATCGTGCCATTTTCTAGGGGAACATTGAAGTCGCATCGGACAAGAACTTTTTTGTTTGCAACGGGATGCTGTCGTAGCCTAGGTGCTTGCATGAGGTTAGAGTGTACTTGCTTCGATTATTTCTTCGCTTAGAGGCCGGTTCAGGTGAGAATCTTTCCACGCAGGGTGTGGAAAACCCGTTTAGTTATCCCCATTTGGGCAACTTATCCCCATTTTCATGGGTTCAATAGTGGACGCGATTCTTTTCGGTTCTCTTTTGCGTCTTTTGAAGTTACTTAGGTGCAAAGCCAGGGAATGAGAAACAGACGTGGAGTTTATTGACGATATGCGACCAGAGAACCTTTTTGACAGCCAAGCAGTGATCAAAGTCATCGGTGTAGGCGGAGCAGGATCTAACGCGGTGAACCGCATGATCAAAGAGGGTGTGCAAGGCGTTGAATTCATCTCCCTGAACACCGATGCTCAAGCTCTAGCGAACAGTCGAGCTCAGAAAACAATTCAACTCGGTTCTGAAGCCACTAGGGGTCTTGGCGCTGGAGGGAACCCTGAGGTCGGAGCGCTTGCCGCTCGTGAAAGCGAAGAGGTCATCAAGGCTGAACTGAAGGACGTTGATATGGTCTTCATTACGGCTGGTATGGGTGGAGGGACTGGCACCGGAGCAGCTCCCGTAGTGGCAGACATTGCACGCAGTATGGGCATTTTGACGATTGGTGTTGTTACCAAGCCGTTTATGTTTGAAGGTCCGAAGAGACGACGCCTAGCCCATGAAGGTGCAGAAAAGCTTCGAGAATTTGTTGACACACTGATTACCGTTCCCAACGATCGGCTTCTTGAATTTGTGGGAAAGAAGACCACGATGAACCAGGCGTTTGCTGCGGCAGATGATGTTCTTCGGCAGGGAGTTCAAGGCATATCAGACATCATTCTTTTGCCGGGAATGATTAACGTTGATTTTGCCGACGTTCGGTCTGTCATGAAGAATGCGGGAGTGGCGTTGATGGGCCTTGGAACTGGTGTTGGCGAGCAACGAGCTAAGTTGGCCGCTCAGGCTGCGGCAAACAGTCCGCTACTGGAAACAAACATTCAGGGAGCAAGAAAGCTTTTGGTGAATATCACCGCTGGATCAGATTTCAGCATTGGAGAAGCGTATGAAGCAATGGAATACATCCTTCATTTCACAGACGCTGAA
>JAPLCS010000075.1 GCA_026392145.1 Fimbriimonadales bacterium
GCACCTGGCGACGAGTCGGAAGATTACTGTTTTCTTTTTCCATTGAAGTTCCTTCTAGAGAGCGTTCAACGAGAACGATACCGCCATAAGGTTCCTAAAATACATACCAATTAGGTCCCACAGAACGTAAATTGCACTTTTTCTTCTTCAGAGGGTGGAACGTTAAATCTAGCCCACTGCTCATCACCCAGTTGAACCTCTTCATAAGGAGCCGAAAGGAACTCCAGCAACTGGTGAAAAAGCTCAAAATCTCCTGATTCCGCCAAACTCAGCGCCCGGTTAACCCAGTGGTTTCTGGGAATTCTAGCAGGATTCACCGACCGCATAAGTTCGTAAGAGTCGCGCTCGCTAGCAATCCGAGTCTGCCACTGCTGAATCCACTCGTTCAACGTCTCATCATCCGCAAATTCCACACCAACTTTCGAACAAACATTCGAACCAAAGTGCGGATTCCTATCCCAATTGGAAAGCGTTCGGAAGGTGTTCGTAAAATCGGCATGATTCATTTCCATCCAATTGAGCAGTCCCTCAATGAGCGGCATATCTTCGTGCCCCGCCTGGTGGATACCCAGCTTTCGGCCCATCATCTGAATCCAAATCTCATCAAAGTAATAAGAGAAGCCGTGGAGCATATGCTCGGCGTACGAAATCGCGGTTTCCTGGTCCGGATCAATAAGCGGAAGAAGAGTATCCGCAAACCTCGCAAGGTTCCACATCGTCACATACCGTTGGTTCCCATACGAGTACCTTCCCTGTTCGTCAATGTAGCTAAACACGGTAGCCGGGTCGTACTGATCCATAAAAGCACACGGACCGTAATCAATCGTTTCACCCGAAATCGCAACGTTATCGGTATTCATGACCCCATGAATGAACCCCACGCAGAGCCATTGAACAACCAACCTTGCCTGCTGCTCAGCAACATATCCAAGAAGGTCAAGATAAGGGTTATCAGACTCAAAATACTGCGGACAATGGCGCAAAATCGCGTAGTCAGCAAGCGCCTTCAGCGCCTCAACTCTGCCCGTAGCAGAAGCATATTCAAAGGTACCAACCCGCAGATGACTGGCAGCAATCCGAGTCAGCACCGCTCCTTTTTCAACTCGCTCCCTTTGCACCGATTCACCCGTCGAAACCACCGCCAACGATCGAGTCGTGGGAATACCAAGATGATGCATGGATTCACTAACCAAATATTCGCGAAGCATCGGACCCAAGGCAGCTCGGCCATCGCCTCGCCTCGAAAACATAGTCTTCCCCGACCCCTTCAGCTGAACATCCCAGCGAGTGCCATCCGGCGCAACATGCTCCCCAAGCAAAACCGCTCTCCCATCACCAAGCATTGAAAAATGCCCAAATTGGTGCCCCGCGTACGCCAATGCCATTGAATTGTCCGAAAGCACCCGGTTACCGACTAGGATGTCCGTCAGCGGGGATGGCTCCGGGATTTCACCCAAACCAAGTTCAGACGCAAGCGATTGGTTAAAAACTAACAGTTCAGGAGTGGCAACTGGCACCGGCGCCACCAGATCGTAAAAAAGATCGGGCAGGTTCAAGTAGCTAGATTCAAATTGGAATGGCATCGTTTTTCCTGCGCTCGCTTGCTCTATAAACTAAAAATTGCGTGCTTAAAAAAACACCACAATCTGGTTCTGTGGCAACTGCCAAGTCATCCCGTTCTACGTCAATCAATCCATCACCGATTCCATTCCCACATGGAATCCGCTCAGGTTCAAAACTTTCCGGCAACAGAGCTGAATTCCGTACTCAAACGAACTTCGGTTCATCGAGTCGTGCCTCAGAGTCAAAACCTCGCCCTGACCACCGAACAAAACCTCTTGATGGGCAAGCAACCCCGGTAGCCGAATAGAGTGCACAGGAACAGATTCAACTTCACCACCCCGCGCCCCCTCGGCCTTAATCGTCTTGGTAGGTTCAACCGTCGGCGTTCCTCGTCGACCCTGAGCAATCATGCTCGCCGTTCTCATCGCGGTTCCACTTGGCGCATCCAACTTTTTTTCATGATGAAGTTCAATAATCTCAGCGTCCGCAAACTATTTCGCCGCTTTCTCGGCAAACA
>JAPLCS010000028.1 GCA_026392145.1 Fimbriimonadales bacterium
CTCTTTCTTTACAGGTGCCGATCTACGATCCGCAGTCAACTCTGGCCATGCAGACCACATCCCTGTATTCCTTTCTGACATTCCTCACCTGTTCACCACACGTCAGATCCCCCTGAATGTCGCAATTATTCATGTATCTCCGCCCGATCAGCACGGAATCTGCACCCTGGGAACGAGTATCGATGCCGCAAGAGCCGCCGTTGATTCAGCCGACCTCATCCTTGCGGAAATCAATGAGCAGATGCCCCGTACTCACGGTAACACTGCGATTCCCTTCAATAAAATTGACTGTTTCATTGCGACTAACCGTCCACTACTCGAACATCCGCCAAAACCTGCGAGTGATATCGAAAAAGAAATCGGTCAGCTTGTCGCAAGCCTCGTTGAAGATGGCGCGACACTCCAAATGGGCATCGGAACTATTCCCGATGCCGCACTCTCCGCTCTCACTCACAAGTCCGACCTAGGCGTGCACACTGAAATGTTCTCAGATCAGCTCGTTGACCTCTTTCAATCAGGTGCCATCACTAATGCTCGTAAAAAAATCCATCCTGGAAGAATAAGCACGAGCTTTGTAAACGGGACTCGAAAAGTCTACGATTTCGTCAACGATAATCATCTCGTTGAATTCCATCCCTGTGATCGCACCAACGACACTGCACTTATTCGTAAAAACGAGAACGTAGTCGCGATCAACGCAGCACTGCAACTCGACCTTTCAGGGCAAGTCTGTGCCGACTCCATAGGCACCCAAATCTATTCGGGAATCGGTGGGCAAATGGACTTTATTCGCGGCGCCGCCCTTTCGAAAAACGGTAAACCCATCATCGCCCTTCCATCAACCGCCAAAAATGGAACCCTTTCCAGAATCGTTCCTAGTCTGACCGAGGGAGCAGGTGTCGTCACGACGAGAGGACATATACATTGGATAGTCACGGAATACGGAATTGTCAACCTTCATGGTAAATCTCTCCGAGAAAGAGCCGACCTGCTAATTGGCATTTCTCATCCAGACTTCCGCTCCGAACTACGTAAACAAGCTTTCCATCTCCACTCCATGTAAGAACCCACTAACTAAACATGATGCGAAAAAGATTCCTTTAGGCGGTATGATGCGAAAATGAAAGCCCTGCTTGTGGGACTGCTACTTTTGGGAAATATGATAACCAACAACGTCAATCAAAAACCCAAACTCGCCGACCCACAGGCATCTCTAGAAACTCAAGCACTCTTCACAAACCTCAAAGCCATTTCACAGCGAGGAATCCTTTTCGGGCACCAGCACGCCACTGAATATGGAAGAGGATGGGCTGGAGATGAAGACCGATCTGACGTGAAATCAGTAGTAGGTAGCCATCCCGCCGTCGTAGGAGTTGATTTCAGTGGTCTAAGCGGTCGGTCCCCAGCGGATATCGAAAGAGAAAAGCAGAGACTCCGCAAAACTATCGTCGACACCTATAATCGTGGAGGCGTCATCACCATCTCTTGGCACGCTCCAAACCCAGTTCACGGCGGTGGATTTTACGCCAAGAAAGAGGGCCAACAAAATTCAGTGAAAGAGCTACTCACAGGCGGAAGCCACCACAACCAATTCAAAACAATTCTCGCCGACATCGCTGATCTGGTGAAATCATGCATTGGTAAAGACGGAAAATCCGTTCCTATGATTTTTAGACCCTGGCATCAACTAGATGGAGAATGGTTTTGGTGGGGCGATAAGCACTGCACTCCTGCCGAAATCAAATCTTTATACCAACTCACAGTTTCTGAACTACGAGATACGAATCAAGTACACAACCTACTTTATGCTTTTTCTCCTGACTGCCGTTTTTTAACCGAATCAAAGGTCCTCGAACGCTATCCAGGCGATGAATGGGTAGACATGGTGGGATTTGATGACTATTCGGACTTTGGAAGAGATAAATATGACCTTGTAAATGGTCTTCGAAAACTCACCATAGTTTCGGACTATGCTAAGAAAACAGGCAAGCTAGCCGCTTTTACAGAAACTGGCTTAGAAGGAATTCCCAACCCCACGTGGTGGACTGAGACACTGCTTAAAACCCTTAAATCTCCAGGCCTTGAACTCTGCTATGTACTCGTATGGCGCAATGACACCAACAGCCCGACCCACTACTATGCTCCAGTACCCGGGCATGTTTCCGTATCAGACTTCCTAAAGTTCTATCAAG
>JAPLCS010000099.1 GCA_026392145.1 Fimbriimonadales bacterium
CAGAATGGGTCCGTTGCCTCCTAGCTCTTTTCGGGTTTCGACTCCTGCGCTTACTGGGATGTGAGGAATTCCGTGGGGGATGAAATCTATCTTGGAAGCGTCAATGGAATGAACCTGGTTGAGGAGATCGATTGCGGTTCTGCTCATGACCACGACTCTTGTGGAGAGATGGAGTAGTTCATCCATGACTTCTCGCTGGTCGGGGGTTGGGTTTCTTAGGATGGTGTGCAGCGTCGTGACGATTGGTATTTTGGCGGACTTGATAAGGTCCAACAGATAGCGTCCGGCAGTGCCACCGAAGATTCCGTATTCATGTTGGATGGAGAGGACATCGTAGTGCCGGGCATTGAGTGACTCGGCGATGGTTGTGTAGCTGGCGCGGTCTTCGACATCGATGTACGTGACTTCTGCGGAGTAGTCGTAGTGACCGTCGCTCATTGCAAAGGGATCGACCTGTACCAGCGGGTTCACAGATTGTAATGCGGAGGCTAAATCTGAGGTGAATGTTGCTATGCCACATCGGCGTGGAGGGTAGGTGCCAAGTATCGCGATAGTATGGACAGCGGTTCGGTCTTTGAGACTTGGCATATATGAAGGTACTCCAACTATGACCGATTGTCGCCAAACTGAAAATTACTTTGAAATATTTAATTTTTATTGCAAAAAGTTAAACTTTTTGAATACTACGCATTGGCATAGCGGGCGAGGAGGGAGGGCCAGGTGCCTTGTTCAATGGCTTCTCGGATTTCTCGCATGAGTCGGGCGTAGAACGACAGGTTGTGGAGGGTTGCGATTCGGCCTCCGAGGGGTTCTCCGGCTTTGAACAGGTGTCGGATGTATGCGGCGGAATAGCGACCGGAGAGGGGGAAGACGCTTTGGTCGTCGAAGGGGCCGTCGAATTCTGCCCATTTTTTGCCGAGGGCGTTGACTCTTCCGTGGAGTGTGTAAACGCAGTGGTGTCTTGCCATGCGGGTGGGGAGTACGCAATCGAACATATCGATTCCGGAGGCAACCGCGTGGAGGATGTCTTTGGGGTGACCGACTCCCATGAGGTACCTGGCTTTGTTGGCGGGGAGGAGGGGGGCGGTGTGAGCGACCACGGGGTATTGCATTTCGGTAGGTTCGCCGACGCTGACGCCGCCGACGGCAATTCCATCGAAGGGGAGTTCGGAGATGGTTCCGGCGCTTTCGGTTCTGAGGTCTTGGTGGACTCCGCCTTGGACGATTCCGAAGATTGCTTGGCCTTCTTTCCGTGCGGCGAGGTTGCGGTGCGCCCATCGGTGGGTGCGTTGCATGGCGGCGGCGGCTTCCTCTCGGGTGCAGGGGTAGGGTGGACACTCGTCGAGCATCATGGAAATGTCTACTCCTAGTTGGGCTTGGATTTGGATGCTACGTTCTGGTGTGAGGAAGTGGGCGGATTTGGCGCCATCGTCGTTGATGGAGGGCATGTCGCTGAGGGACATGACTTGGAAGCCCCCGGGGTCAGTGAGGATGGATCCTTTCCAGTCCATGAAGTGATGGAGTCCACCGAGTTTTTCGACGAGGTCTGCGCCGGGCCGGAGGGAGAGGTGGTAGGTGTTGCTGAGAATTTGTTCGAAGCCGATGGATTCTAGGTCTTCGCATCCGACCGTTTTGACGGTGCCTTGGGTGCCGACGGGCATGAAAAAGGGAGTTTCGACGGTGCCGTGAGAAGTGTGGAGTCTTCCGCGACGTGCGCCGGTGTGGGGGCACACAGAAAGTAGTTCATACCGCACTGAAGACATACCCTTTGAGTGTACTTGTTGTGATAACCTGCAGGAATGTCCAGCAACGTGCGAGAGGCGACCCTTGAGTTCATCAGCGATATTCACAAGTTCTTTTTGAAGGACCTTGATCAACTTAGCGAGGAGCAGGTTCAGTCATCGCCGGGCGGTTCGGCTCGTCGTCCGATTGATTATGTGTTTGAGTGCGAGTTGGTGCACAGATTTATCGCCGCTCGATTGACGGGTGGGGATCCTGCTAAGGCGTGGGAGGGCACGGTACGGGACGATAATGGATTCATTGTGGCTCCTGATGGATTGACCAAGAAGCAGGCGAGAGCGGGATTTTCTGACTCGCTGATGGCGATTCACGAACTTGTGGCAAAGGCTTCGGACGAGGAGTTGCTCCACGTGGTCAAGACCTCAAGCGGTGAGGAGCCTTTTTATTCGTTGGCGATGTTCGCGGCGGTTCACAGCAATTATCACAACGGACAGCTTGCCCAGGTTCAGGGGTTAGCGGGAGATGGTAAGAACCATTGGTTCTGAGGAGCTATAGCTGAGAAATGGGTGCGGCAGACTTTTTTCGAGAGCATGGATATTACGTTGCTAAGGGGGTGTTTACTCCCGATGAAGTGGCGGAGTTGGAGGCTGATTTTGATCGGATTGTGGATCAACTGAGTGCGAGTGGCGAAAATATCAATGCTCGTTGGAGCGGGCCAGAAATGGATCGTGTGGGTGCGGAAGGAACGGTAGTGCTTCACACCCACAATGTTCAGACTTTTTCGGCGGTATGGCACCGTGCGTTTTTGCATCCGAAGTTTCTGGCGGTGACGAGTGAACTGCTAGGTGAGAACATTATTCTTCACCACTCGAAATTGTTCCAGAAGCCGGCGGAGAAAGGGGCTCCTTTTCCTATGCATCAGGATTGGGAGTATTTTCCGACCGAGATGGATACGATGCTGGCGGGGATTGTTCATGTGAGTGAGGCGACGGATGAGATGGGGTGTTTTCGGGTCTATCCTGGAACTCACAAACTGGGGCGTATTGGGGGGACCAAAGGTCAGAGCGATTCCGAGTTGCTCTCAAACTATCCTCTTGAGGGCTCAACACCGTTGGTGGCGGAACCGGGCGACGTCGTGTTTTTTAACTATTTGCTGATTCATGGGTCGTTGCCAAATCGTTCGGATAAGGTGCGGAAGACGGTGCTGGTGCAGATGCATAGCGGTGAGGATGCGGTGGAAGTTGGGAACGATCACTCTAATGAGCGGCTCGTGCTTCAGGGGTGGAATTATCGCACGACGCGCTCTTCGGCGGCTATGAGCTAGGTGAAGAAGAGTTAGAGCAGGTTGAGATTAGATAAATGGGAAAAATATCGCCAATAGAAGTTGCGTTCGATGGGTTTGTGATTACGACTGATCGGTCGAAAATGGATGTTGTCGCTATTCACGAGTTCCTTTCAACGCAGTCTGGTTGGAGTCTTGGTATTTCGCTTGAGCGGGTTCAAGATTCAATTGACCATTCTCTTAACTTTGGGCTCTTTTGCGCAGGGAAGCAGATTGGATTCGCTCGCGTGATTTCGGACTTTTCAACGATTGCTTATCTGGGTGATGTTTATGTTTTGGAGGAGTATCGAGGACGTGGACTTTCTTCGAGGCTTATGGATGTGGTGATGGGACATCCTCAGCTGCAAGGTTTGAGGCGTTGGATATTGCTGACCTCCACTGCTGATTGGCTTTATCACAAGTATGGTTTTGAAAAGTTAGCTAAGCCTGAACTTTACATGGAGAAGTTTAATCCTCATGTTTATCTGCCGAAAGCACAATAAATTACTTGTTGCATCACTTCAACTCTGTTGAGAGTGAGATTTTTCGGGGGTCATTCCATAGTAGGGGATGGCAACGAGGGCGCCTAGCCCAGCGAATACTCCGCCGAGGATGCATACTCCAAGCCATCCTTCTATTTGCCACGCCCATCCTCCGAGCATGGAGCCGAGTGCTCCACCAGAAAAGTAGGAGGTCATGTAGACGGTGTTGACTCTGCTTTGGGAATCGGGCCTGAGAGTGTAGTTGCGGCTTTGGTTTGAGACGTGATTGAAGACGGCGGCAAAGTCAAGTGCTATGACTGCAATGGCGAGCAAGAGCACCGAACTTTTTGCCCACAAAAGTGCGAAAAAGGTCAAGACAAGAATGACACCGGCAATGTCTGGTCCTTTGCCGAGGGTTTGTAGGTGGAAAGATAGCGTTGTCCAGAAGGCACTGAAGGCGGCGAATGACATGGCTCCGAACCAGCAGGAGTATCTCAGTCGCCATTCGTCTCGAGCGATGATTCCGACCGATTTGAGGAGGTCTCGATAAGACGTTTCTTGGATACTTGGTTGGGTTGATGGAAGTGTTTTGCTGAGGAGGACCGCAAGACCGAAGGTGAGTAGTCCACCACCTGCCAATACTCCGCGCCACCCGAGCATGCCGACCAGCGCACCGCTAAAAACTCTTCCTAACAGGATTCCTGCCATGAGACCACCGAGCACGGTGCCGACTACGCGTCCTCGGCGTTCTGGTTCGGAGAGTGAGGCCGCGAGGGGGACGATGAGTTGGGGCGTGGCGGTGGAGATTCCTAGAGCAAGCGAGGTGGCGGCTAGAACCCATAGATTGGGTGAGAGGCTCATGCCGATGAGGCATAGTGCTGAGGCAATGCAGGTTTTGAGAATGAGGGTTTTTCGATCTCTTGCATCACCTAGGGGGGATATGAAGAGCATGGCGCCGACGTATCCGATTTGGA
>JAPLCS010000248.1 GCA_026392145.1 Fimbriimonadales bacterium
CTGCTACTTCGATCCATCCCATGTAACGGAACATCATTTCACCGCTAAGAATCACCGAAGAAGGGTTAACTACATCAAGACCAGCATATTTTGGTGCCGTACCGTGGGTAGCTTCAAATATTGCGTGACCAGAAATATAATTGATGTTGGCTCCTGGAGCAATTCCAATACCGCCTACTTGTGCGGCAAGAGCATCGCTCAAGTAATCTCCATTCAAATTGAGAGTGGCGATGACATCAAAGTCTTCAGGCCGTGTGAGGACTTGCTGTAGGGCGATGTCAGCAATTGCATCCTTGATTACAATTCCAGCACCTGGTTTGCCTTCTGGAATTTGACACCATGGACCTCCATCGATTTCAACGGCTCCAAAAATATCTTTTGCAAGTAGATAACCCCAATCTCGGAATCCACCCTCGGTGAATTTCATGATGTTCCCTTTGTGAACGAGAGTCACCGACTTTCGACCATTTTTGATTGCATAGTCAATGGCACTGTAGATAAGCCGTTCTGAACCTTGTTTGGATACTGGCTTGATTCCAACACCCACGCAGACATCGGTGGAAGGTCCTCCATGGACAGAATCGCTCCAGGCTTGAGTTCGTTCTTTGGAACCGAATCGAATCTTTCCAAACATCTTAGGGAACTTTTCTGATAGAAAATTCAGAACTGTAGTAGCTTCTTCGCTCCCACCGGTGAACTCTATTCCAGCATAGATATCTTCTGTATTTTCTCGAAAGATGACCATCTCCACGGCTTCTGGTTTCTTGACTGGGCTTGGTACGCCGGTAAAGTACTGGACTGGTCGGAGGCAGACGTAAAGGTCAAGGATTTGTCGCAATGCTACGTTTAGCGACGTGATTCCACCACCTACAGGAGTTGTAAGGGGACCTTTGATACCGATGAGTTTTTCGCGAAATTCGGTGAGAGTTTCCTCTGGAAGCCAACTTCCGGTTTGGTCGAATGCTTTCTGTCCAGCAAGAACTTCTTGCCACGCAATTTTCTTAGTCCCGCCATAGGCTTTTTCGACTGCGGCGTCGAAAACCCTTACGCTTGCTGCCCAGATATCGGGACCGGTGCCATCACCTTCGATGAACGGAATAATTGGGTCGTTCGGGACATTCAGCCCGTTAGTGGTCATGGTGATTGGTGTAGCCATCTGAGCTGACTAGCATACCAATTGATTGAGTGAAAATTCTAAATTGTCAGTGGAATCGTTGGGAGCACTGTATTTGAGATTCATTTAGTAAAAAAAGTGAAAGTTATATTTGATTTATGGTTTTCAGTTATCGTGAGGACTAACTAGTGGTGCTTTGACGTAGAGAAGCGTTGATGAATCGGGAGGTAAGCCCGAAGGAATCAAAACTTATGACTGAAAAAGCCATGACTCTCCACGGTGTGGACGTCTACATTTGGCAGGACGAACAGCCTGCACTTCCGACCGAATTTGGTCCTTTTACTCTCAAGCTCATCTCTAATCGAGGCACGAAGGTCTATCCAGGTCCAGCTCCTGAAATGGATTTGCTGGATTGGTTCCGATGTCGCTATTTTAGCGAAAGCGAGGTGAGTGATGTTCAAGTGAATGAGCTAATCACCGCACTGACCGAGCAAGGATTCCGCTGGACCAAGACTCAGAAGTTGTTCCAAATCGACGGCGTTGACGCCTTTAGTCAACCTTATTAACCTTAACTTAGGAGAAAAAATTTATGGCACATCAAGTAGCACTCATCCGGGGCGATGGAATAGGTCCCGAACTCGTACAAGCCGTCGAAACTGTGTTCGACGCTGCCCAGGTCAACATAGATTGGATTGAAGTTGAAGCTGGATTGAAATGCGTGGAAGCTGGCAAGCCAATTGTTCCTGAAGAAACCATCGGAAAGATAAAGGAATTAGGGATTGGGCTCAAGGCACCGATGACAACTCCCATTGGGAAAGGATCTGTTTCACCGAATGTAACTTTGCGAAAAAAGCTTGACCTTTACGCATGTGTTCGCCCGGTTTATTCAATGCCTGGAGTTCCGACACCGTTTAACGGGTTGGACGTGGTGATTTTCCGAGAAAACACCGAGGACCTTTACGCTCAGATTGAATACATGGCAACCCCCACGGTTGCACATACAGTCAAGTTAATTTCCGAAAAGGGTTCGGAGCGAATCATTCGAGCAGCGTTTGAGTACGCCCGAAAGAATGGTCGAAAGAAGGTGACCTGTGTTCACAAAGCTAACATCATGAAAATTGGTGACGGTCTGTTCCTTAGAACCTTTAATAGGATCAAGGAAGAGTATCCAGAGATTGAGTCTTGGGACAACATTGTTGATGCCCAGTGCATGCAGTTGGTTACTCGTTGGAAGCAGTTTGATGTCTTGGTAATGCCAAATTTATACGGTGACATCGTTTCAGACCTCTGTGCAGGAATGATGGGTGGTCTTGGAGTAGCGCCTGGAGCAAACTACGGAACAAAAGCGGCTTTATTCGAAGCTGTTCACGGTTCAGCTCCAAAATACGCGGGAATGAACAAAGCTAATCCAACAGCCTTGCTGCTTTCTGCTACTTTGATGCTGGATCATCTTGGAGAGCATGATGCTCGAACGAAGATTGAAGCTGCACTTAGAACAACCATTGAAAGCGGAGTGAAAACTTACGACCTTGGTGGAACCGCTACGACCTCTGAGTATGCACAAGCAATTGCTGCTGCGCTCAAAGGCTAAAAGTAACGTTAGATACATTTAGACGCTCATTTGGAGTAGTGCAAACTTAAAGAGGTGGGTGATTCTCCACCTCTTTTTTTCTTTTCTCGACCTTTAGATTCGCTTTTGAGTAGGTTGTAGAAGGGTGGAAAACTAGATGGTGGTACCCTACTTAAGGTGAAAGGAACACAGTGGCCTGGTATGCAACGTGTCGTTGGAAGTGCCATTTCAAGGGCTTTCAGTTTCGTGATTTCACTTACAATTGTTATTTCGCTTTTGATTGTCTCATTGGCTGGTGCTTCACCCGTATCTCAAAGTAAATCAAAGAAGGACTCATCAAATAAGGATTCATCGCCACGAAAAAAAAGCGGCCCATCTAAGAAGTCAAAAGCAAGTTCAGCTCGACGAATTGCCAGCAAGTCCAAGAGTAATCGTCGTACGACTGCTCAATCATCTCCATCAAGCAAGCAGTCGAAGACACAATCATCTCGTCGAACTTCGAGTCGAAAGAAGGTGGTATCGAAAGTTCCAACTAAATCGCTTGCCAGCAAACTGTCCCCAAGTAAGTCTTCGGTTACAAAACTATTGGTTACAAAGCAGCCAACTTTGAAGCCGGTACCTCCTTTCACACTTTCGAAGAATGAATTGAGACTTGGAGTGGGAGATACTCAGGATGTAGCTATCTCTGGCATCGCAATCAACCCTTTGGGTGCTTCTGTCAATCGTGGTCCAAGTGCTACCACGCCGGCTATTCTGAGCGGAATAAGTACCTGGGGAGCAGTATCTTCTGACCCTGAACAATTGGAAGTTCAGACCACTGAATCGGGATTTGTTGTGCATGCCAAGAGGCCCGGAGAAGGATACATAACAGTTACCGTCAATGGAAACACACAGCGGGTGAATTACTGGGTTAAGCACTATGCCGCAGTCTTTCCAGAGTCGTTACTTGCCTCTGTCAATGGTAAACCAGCCTTGCCTGGTGCTGTGCGAGGTGCTGTTGAAGCAGCATTAAAGCAGCAAACTTCATTTGCGCCCATGGCGTCGATGAAGTTCACTTTGGATTATGTTCCTAACTTGGGGGCTGGCGTAGTCCTGAATGTTCCTGTAAGGATTCGTGTAACTGCTCCAGGGACAATTGAGCGATCAGGAACGGTTACGGTTAAAGTATCTAATTTAGGTGTGCCTCAGATGCAGGAGGAGGCTCTTTGGTACTGTAACGATCCTGAGCGAGTAGAGAAGCCAGGCAATTTGTTTGCCGCTTATCTAGACGCTGGGAAGTCGGCACGAATGCTGTATCACCATATCAATGTTGCGAATCAGGGAATGATTGTTCGGACATTGGTTATCAATGATTCTGATACTCCGGCTCAGATTTTTGTCACTCCTGGTGACTCTGCCCCGGATATTGATCCTGTTGGAGCTGGCATGAGGGCAGGGGACATGTTCTTTCGAGGTTGGATGACAGGAAGCGCTGAGGTTCTGACCATTCCACCGAAATGCTCTATACCTATTTCATTCCGAAAACTTAGTCCTCAGCAACTGATTTCCGGACTCTGTACTATTCGCTCTCAATCGGGTGCTGGGAAACTGTTGGTTCGCACCGACGCCTTTCCAGGAGTTGAGGTGGAACCAAGATGGCGAGCGGCACTTACGAGTTCGACACCATGGCGAGAGGTTGGAGCTCAGTTGATCCGCGACTGGGATCGTTCACCATTTGTTTTGTCGGAGCATATTTATCCGAACCCGTTTCAACGAGAGGAAATTATTTACAAAGTTGGCGCGAGGACGAGCACTGTGAGACTTGGGCAAAAGGCTATTGGACGTGCAGATCAAGGCGGTCGATTGGATGGCAATTTTGGAGTTACTTATTTGATTGATTTGAATCTTTCAAATCCTCTTGATGAAACGACTGATGTTGAAGTGGCGTTCGAAACAAGTGCCGGATATTCAGGCGGAATTTTTATGATTGATGATGAGTATTTGATGACGCCAAAAATGCTTCCTAAGAAGCAAGCTCGTATTGCCAAATTCACGCTTTCGCCTGGAGCTAACCGA
>JAPLCS010000186.1 GCA_026392145.1 Fimbriimonadales bacterium
AGAACAATGACCTCTACGGTGGTCACGGTCTAAACCTATACACAACTGGCTTTAGCTATGCTAGCGCTCCAGGCAACTTGGCAGTTACCTCGCTCTGTATGAACGGTCTCCTCAGCAACTGGAACCAAACTGCAGTGGCATCTGTTTCCACTCTGCCACTTCTGTGGTTTGGCAACGGAAAAGAAGCCTACCGAGGATATGCCTACACGAACCCTCTTTTGAGATGCACACGAGGAGCAGTACAGTGCCGATTTAATCCTGGCGGGTCCGTTGATGGCGGAACGGCACGATCACGAGAAGACGTGTACGAATTCACCTTTGTTGCAGCAAACGATACTGTTCAAGTGTTCAATGGTGGAAACATTGTGGTGAGAGCTGATACCTCCGCTAAGTTCTTCCGAATGGGACAAACAAACAGCGCTTTCACTCGAGGCTACAACGAACCAGGATTCCAGTATCTTCAAGGTGGAAGAGGTGGCGCTCCACTGGGATACGTTAATCTGCCGATGCGCTGCGTTACTTCTGTGGGTGCCCCAGCGTACGCAAGTATGTTCAGACCAGATACTGAAAATCGATATCAGTTTGGAACAACCGGCGACAACGCCCTTTGTAATCCATAAGGTAGGAAATCAAAATATGAGTAAGAAATTAACCATCATCGCACTCCTTGGAGTCGGTAGCGTGCTACTTTCAGGCTGTAGTTCTTCGGGTAACGGATATGAGGCGAATCCTGCCGGTACTGAAGCCAATTCTGGCAAAAAGTACACTGCCGATGATGCCGCAGCTGCTCAACCTAAGAGACAAGGTAGCGAATCAGCAGGCAACTAATTGGTAGTTTCCTGAAACTAGTTACCAGAATACGCCCCGAACCATTCGTTCGGGGCTTTTTTGTGCGACAATACAGTCGGACTCGGCAGGGGCAAGGGAATGTTAAGACAGAAATCGATTAAGTTTTACGCATTTACCCTGATAGAACTACTTGTAGTCATCGCCATAATTGCAATCCTTGCAGCAATATTGTTTCCCGTATTTGCCAGCGCAAAACAATCAGCTAAAAAAACAGTTGATTTGTCTAACATGAAGCAAATTGGAATAGCATTTGCGCTCTATGAATCTGACTTTGACGATTATTTTCCTCTAGACTCATTTCCATCAAAGGGCTCTCAATGGCCTCTTCGATGTCAACCATACATGAAATCTTGGAGCATCCTAAAAAGTCCGCTTGATTCCAGCAAGTTTTGGGCGCCGGCGGGAACTACTGCTCCTTCTCAAGAAGCACCCGACAACGATCCTAAGTGGCAATTCCGTTGGACCAGTTACCTAATGAACGCCTATATGTCAGGCGGCTACCTCAACAATCTTGGACAGAAAAGTCCCTTCGCAGTAACGACAAGTATCCAATTTCCTGCCAGCGTTATCTTTCTTGTCTTGGCACGAGATGATGTCGCTCCCCACGATCACTTTCACCCATTTTATTGGGGTGTGCCAAGTGAATGGGACGACAATGAAATGGAGGGTGCAACATGGGACTCTTCAGCCAATATCACCAAGGAAATTAAACTTGACATCGTTTCACCTACCAGTCTAGGCTCTAACTTTCTGTTTGTGGATCAGCATGCAAAGTATCAAGCTTGGAAGCAAGTTTATTGGAAGGATCTCAGCAAAACCATCTATACGGGTAACTTTGACCCCCGATGCGATGGAAGACAATGATTTTTCTGCAAGAAACATCATTTTAGTGAAATCCTCAGGTTAAAATGGAAAAACGAAAAGGACGGTTAATCGTCCCATAGGAAATCATGAAAAAAGTAGTTTCACTCTTTGCCATTGTTGGACTGGTCGCGGCCTTCAACTTCACAGTCGACGCAAAACCACCATTCGCCAAAAAGGAAAACAAGACCTGCGATTATTGCCACGCAGTTGATCAAGGCGGAGGAGCAAGAGGATTCAGAGGAATTTTCTACAAGGCAAACGACCTCAGCTTCAAAGGATTCGACGAAAAGAAAGAATCTGCAAAAGCTGGAGTAAAAGAAAACTCAAAAGGAACTGCAACCAAACCTACCAAGCCATACACTGGCAAAGTCTGAAATCAAGCTACAAATCCCCTGCCAATTTGCAGGGGATTTGTATTCTCATTGATTATGCTTGTTTGAACTCTTAACTCATATTCCTGACAAGTAGAGTTCTCAATCCCCCAAAATCACCGTTGCTGAACAAAACAACCACATCATCAGGTTCAACGGTTTTTTCCAACCAAGTGTAAAGATACTCGCCCCAGTTTTTCTGACTTCCTTGATCAAGGCTAATTGCAATTCCGGGCACCCCGACTTCTCTAATAATTCTATCGGTGTCTAACCTTTCAGATTCAGAATAACGTTGTGGTCGATCAAGAGCCCCAAGTCCAAGGGCAGAGACGCCTTTGAAGCACTCAACCAATTCGTTTTGAAAAAAAGCACGAGTTGTCGTATTTGATCTAGGTTCAAAGCAAGCCACAATGCGCCTTCCTGAATACCTTGAGATCAATGCAGATAACGTTTCTTTGATGGCGGTAGGATGGTGACCAAAATCATCAATGACTGTGGCACCTTTCCAGGTTCCAACAACTTGCATCCGCCGTTTAGGAGAGACGTAACTCTGGACACCATCTTGTAATTGTTTCAAGCTCATTCCCATTCGGTGCCCAACCGCAGTAGCAACAACCATATTGAGAGCGTTGAATCGGCCATTTACTGGCGATGCAAAGCTTCCAAAATGGACCGATTGAAACCACAAGTCATAGGTTGAACCAAGTACTGATTCCGTGAAATTCTTAACCTGCCAGTCACAACCATCTGAGTACCCAAATGTTTGGACCGGTGAACATGAACTGGCTAAAACATCTCGGACATTAGCATCGTCACCGTTAGCGAGTACAAGTCCATTTCGTGGAACTAGTCGAATATACAAGCGAAAAGATTTTTTAATGGCTTCCAATGAATCAAAAATGTCCGCATGATCAAATTCCAGATTGTTAACCACGGCAACATCTGGCCGATAGTGCATGAATTTGGACCGTTTGTCGAAGTAAGCAGAATCATACTCGTCACCCTCTATTACAAAAACATTTCCAGCCCCGGTTCGACATGAAACTTGAAAGTTGCCCGGGACTCCTCCAATGAGAAATCCGGGCTCTAAACCACCCACTTGAAGCATATTCGCTGTCATTGCAGTGGTAGTCGTCTTCCCGTGGGTGCCAGCGACAACTACGGAGGTTTGCTTTCCAATAAGTTTTTCTCCGATAATTTGCGGCAGCGAAACGCAATCTAATCTATGTTCGAGGGCAACTTCAAGTTCCTCATTTCCACGACTGACCGCATTTCCGACAACAACTTTCGTCGGCTTAGATGAGAGCAAATTTGCCGAATCAAAAGTAGGATAAACGTGAACTCCCGCGTCGGCTAAATACGACTTCATTGGCTCATAAAGATCCTGTTCCGAACCAAAAACAATGTCGCCAGCTTGCTTACATGCAGCAGCAACACCACCCATTGCCGTACCACCTACTCGAATAAAATAAAGTCGATCCATGCTTTTTCTGATAAGTATGTCTCTTGAATGACGTAGAATTCAGTGATGGTCACTTCCCTTGCCCTACTAGCCATGATGAATATGCCTTCTCCCTCAGTCAAATCGATTTATGACTTCACCATGAACGATATCGATGGTAAGCCTGTTAGCCTAAAAAAGTATAAAGGCAAAGTATTGTTGGTGGTCAATGTTGCAAGCCAATGTGGACTCACTCCACAATACGCAGGATTGCAAGACTTGTTCAAGAAATATGAAAAGCAAGGTCTCGTGGTTCTAGGATTCCCGGCGAACAACTTCGGTGGCCAAGAGCCAGGCACGAACGAAGAAGTAAAAACTTTCTGCACCAGCAAATACAATGTTTCTTTTCCGATGTTTAGCAAGATATCCGTGAAAGGATCCGACATGGCTCCTGTTTACAAGTGGTTGATTGAAAAGTCAGGTGATCCAAAAGATATCGAATGGAATTTCGGAAAGTTTCTGGTGCTCAAAGATGGTTCAACGGTAAAACGGTTCGCGCCGAGAGATGTTCCATCAAGCAAGACTCTGGAAGAAGCTATCATTTCAGCGCTAGCAGAAAAATAATCGCTGTTCAAACACAGAAAAGTAGGTTGAACCAGATGGATCAACCTACTTTTTTATGATAAACCATCTAGTGACGGTGTGGAACTTTAACTTTTGTGTCCACCCATTTTCGGAAACCATATATTGAAAGGTATCCGAGCAACAAACATCCAATAACTATGAATGGGAGTCGCTTCTCTTCACTCTTTTTCTTTTCAACGATACTAGATGCCTGTGAAATTACCACTCGATTCGACACCAATTGATTGTTCGAAATACTGTCGGCTCGTGAGCTGTTTGCCAGGGCTGCCGTCGCTTCAGATTCTGAATTTTCAGGTTCAAAAGATCCAGAAGCCTTTGCAATGACTTCTCCTTCTCTCTGAATGGCAGGAATGGTTCCGACAACAGGGTAAGTCCCTTGGAGAAGGTTTACCATTGCAAATAGGCGCAGGACTCTTTGAGGCTAAACTTCCAATCACAGCCACAAGGCAAAATAGTAGGAAAGTTTTCGAGCTACGAACCATAACTTACACCCCTCTCCTGCCACGTGCTTCGGTTGAGTTTCGGACTCCTAGGCAAAACTACGTCAACCAACGGTCGAGAGGTAAACACCCGTTCCTTGACTCGAGGGTCATAGTTTTCAAACATTGGCAAACTATAAACAATCATCGCCTCATCACGACTAATAAGCGAACCGTTGAGAATGACAGTGCCACCACCAGTTCCCAAATTCCCACCACCTACAAAGTTGGTGTAGATGATTCCATCAACCTGATTCACTCCTTCTGCGAGGCTGTTCATAGTGGCATCAGGAATAACACTTTGATATTTCATTCGCCCAGATGAATCTCTATCGTAACAGTTGAAAGCAGCAATAGTGTTCCCGTCATAGTCCTTTCTGCTCTTAGTGAACGGAGGAGACATGTAGTAAAAGTTAGTGCTGTTATAGTTGTTCGGGTTGCCCATCATCACGGAGCCGCGCGCTGCGAGGCCAAGCACATCAGACTTTTCATTCGCGTTATCAATTAAAGAAGGGCTTGTTCCCTTGAAATTTGGTTTGTTAACGTATCGAATCGAACCGATGATATGTACATTCCTGCCCGCATACAAAGTCCCTTGTCCAGAAACGCTACCCTTGATAACAACATCTTGATCTACAGTAACAGGACCATGAATTTTAATCGGATTCGTAGTTGTACCAACCAAGACGGCAGACCCGCTGACAGTTCCATTGGTCGAAAGTCGTTGGTAGGAATTTGTTGATGAATTCCAAACATCTACCCATGCACCTTGACCATGAAACGGATTCGCCGAGCCATCTCCAAAAGATTGCTTGGTATCCGTGTAGTTCTGGCTGGCAAGCTGATAGACAGAAAGAGCACTCAAATCTGGCATGACTACTTCAGAAGTAGAACTTTTATCAAGTATGGTTTCACCATACGTACCAGAGGCAGTCGTTCTGCTCCAGCCCCTTGATCCGCGACTGTCAAATATCCGGGCACCTTCAACATTTCCATTCTGCACAGTTGCATCAGAATCAAAAATAATATCTTTCCACTGTTTATAGGTATCGCCGCCACGCACCCCGTGTTTGGTCACATCGTAGGCCTGTCGCCATCGATTTTGATTGTCTCCATTATTTGCCGCCGACTGCTCTGATGCATACGTTGCATTTGTATCCTTTACAGGAGCGACATTAACTAGGCCCGCTGGATTTCCGTCAATTCGCTCGTTCGCTGCGGCAACAATAGAACCATTTACAGTCGGAAGACCACTAGCGAATGAAAAGTTGCCATTAGCGCGCATGTCTCCGTTGATAATGAGCTGGTTCTCATTAAAACCTGTCATCCAACCGAAGTTATTAACAAAGTAGGTGTAGTCAAAAACTTCGCTCCTTGCAAGCTCAAAAACCACTTTAGATTCGATGATCTTTACTGGTTCATTGCTATCAATAGCACCATTATTATTGGTGTCAAGCCAACCCACGGCACGTAGTGTCGCACCTCTAGAATATGAGTCAGCATACGCAGGTTGACCATATTGAACCACTCCGGCCGAAAATCGACCTACTCCCGTAATTGAACCAGATGCCACCGACTTGGGTGCATCAATCGTGGCGCCATTGTTTGCATTGTCTAAATTAGTAAAATTCTGATTTTGTTTAAAATCTCGCCACTGTGCACGCAAGCACATTTGAAGTCCAGCTTCACAAAGCTGTGTCATCTGAACGTCCATAGCTCTCCGAGAGGCAATTTTCATTGTTGATGAACCTGTGTTGAGATAGGCTACGCCTGCAGCCGAAAGCCCCAAAAACAGAATCATTGATGAAAGATAGGTCGAGCCACGTTGACCTAGCTGTTGCTGCTTCGAACTTCGTTGCTTTCTTGTATTTTTCATATCGTTACCTTGAAATCTGCTGAACATTTCTCAATAGAAATGAGTCTCTTGCCCGTAAAACCTCTTTGCTTGTTCCTGAACCATATTTAGAACAAACGACTTGTACGTCAATTTCTCGAGTGAGTAGCGCACCGTCACCGGTAAACACTCGGTAAGTAGCATTGGTGTTTGGATCAGTAGTTATAACATCGCTAGCTATGATTCGTGTGGAGCCAGCTGCTACAAGTTCCAGTCTGCCCGAAGACAACCGTAATGTTCGTGGCGTCGGGTCATTTGTCATGGGCATTCTGTAGCTACCGTCATCATTCCGAACTGGAACCGAATAAGTAACTGAAAGACCATCCGCTGCAATCGTCGCAGTCGTCGCCTCTCTAAGCTCCATTCCAATCATTCGAACTGCTTCTTGTGCTGAAGACATTGCATCAATCATCCCAGCCCCTTTTGCCCAGTTCATCATGCTGCCAAAAAAGAGAGACACACCAGCAACGAGGGTCATGCTGGCAATGGTTGCCCCAATGACAACTTCAAAAAGTGTGGTGCCTCGCTTCTTGTTACGAGTTGACGTTCGACAATTTTTCATAAATTCGCCACCAGAGTTCCGACCTTGTAGCTACGAGCCTTGCCACGTTCTGACCAGGATATGTTAATCTCAACCTGCTTGAGTTCGGTGTTTGGCTGTGTTACGGTTAGCGTGGCAGTTCCACTGGGTAACAACCTTGCGATGTTTCCCGATACTTCCGAATCCACGGTAGTCATGGCGTAGGTTGTGCCAGAAATAGGAGTGACAGAATCGATGAGTTTTGCCTCCAATAACCTTGCTGGCGTAAGATTCCCATACTCAAGCACTTTAATTTGCTCTATCTGCTTTTGTGCATAGTTCGCTGCCAATGTGGTGTACATTGCCTTGGACTTGCTTACTGACGCGACTGGCATAGTTGCACCCACAATGGTAGCTGCACTGCCAATGAGAAAGACTGAGAGCAGCGTCTCAGAAATCGTAAATCCTGTTTGTAATTTCTTCCTTCTCATAATAGTTTTTTCCTCTCTTTCAGATTCATAGTCTGTGCAAAGTCAACAAGTTGATTAAGCTAGTGTTAAGGTAACGCATGGGTTGAGTAAGAGCATGTTGCAACTGAAGAAACTGCTTTAAGGTCATAAGTTCCCCCAGACGGACACACTGGTGTGTTTTTCAGATACAAAGTTGAACCCACCAAATCAGAGAAAGCACATGTATCGCCAGTCTTCTTTTTGTTTTCCATTGCCCACTGCTCTTTGGCCGTGTCCATGTTCATAAGATTTGACATACATTGGGAACGTCTTGCTGTTTCACGAGCTTTCAACCATTGAGGTGCAGCCATGGTAGCTATCATCCCAATGACTAGGATGACCATCATGATTTCAACTAGCGTAAATCCGCGTTGTCGTTTAATTTTTGAATTAATCACTCAATTACGTTCCTATTAGTTCTTTCCACAATTCAGGTTGAAAATTAGTCTTCAGAAGGGGTTTATTCCACCGATTCAGACATTAATCAAAAAACAAGTAAATTTCCCTATATGAAGAATTTCGGTTATTCAGAATGTCTGATGTCCAGTAAATGAACAGGTCGGCACTTCTCCAATAGCTTTGAAATTATAGGTACCGCCGGATTGACAGATCGGCATCTCAGAAAAATAGTCGTCTGCTTGCAAGTCAGAAAAAGAGCAGGTATCCCCGCTCCTCTTATTGTGAGCAAAAGCATACTGTTCTTTGAATTCATCAATTTTCTTCAGATTAGTCAAGCAGGTACTGCGTCTCGCGTTCTCTCTACCTTTCATCCACTGTGGTACAGCGACTGTAACGAGCATTCCCAAGATTGAAATCACCATCATGACTTCGACCAATGTAAATCCAGCCCGGTTAGTTCGAATAATCTTTTTCATGGAAATAAGAGGTAGCAATTTTCGTGCCTAAAAGCGCACCTTTTTGCAACCCAGCATTTCCTTTGTTTACAAAAACAAGAACAAAGAGTGTTTATCGTTCGCCTGGGAGCACTATCCCCTTCATGATGACCTTCTGGGCAAACAGAAAAACCATCAGAGTTGGCAAAGCAGCAAGCGCTAACGCTGCCATCACCACAGCCTTCGGTGCGGAAGTCTGCAACTGATAGACCCAAACCATCAAGGTCCACATCTTTTGGTCTTGCGCAACCAGGAACGCAAACATAAACGTACTGTAGCTTGCCATGAAAGCCATCAATGCCAAGTAACCCAAGACTGGACGGCTCAGAGGGACTGCGATGCGCATCAACAAGGTAGTTTCCGGTGCACCATCAAGTTGTCCGGCTTCATAGAGTTCAGCGGGAAGAGAATCAAAAAAGCCCTTCAGCAAAAAGATCATGTAACCACTCGCCGCACCAGGCAAAATAAGTGCCGCAAAGGTATTCAATAATCCCAATTCCTTCAGAAGCAAAAAGGACGGAATCATCGCCACTTCGGCTGGAAACGCCATAGTCGCGAGTAGAAATAACAAAATCTTGCCCGATGCTCGGATGGGATACCGAGAGAGTGCATAGGCAGCTAACGGATTAACTATGAGTTGTGTAAGGATTGCCAGACCACAAAAAATCACTGTGTTGAGGACCGCACGTCCATGAATCAATATGTAATCCACAACATAGCGATAGTTTCGACTCGCAAATTCGTTCCGGATTGAGGTTCCAAATTTCCTAACGTGTTCCGATTCGACAAAGGCGATTGGCATTTCAGAACCATACTGCCGCCTGAAACTTTCCTCGGCGGTTCCCTTTTTGAATCTGTCAGGAACCTTTGTTTGAAATTCTTGCCAAACCTCGGGAGCAATAACCTTTGGAATAACTAGTTCCTCAAACCGACTGGCTTCAGCAGATTTTAGTTCGGCAGGAACCTCCTCAAATCGATTCTTAAACTTAATTTTCAGAAAGTCTTGCCACATTCGAGTGGTTCGAATAGGTATCCGGAATTCAGCTGGCAACGTTTTCTTGAATTCCAACCGCGCCTCGCTTGGTGGCAAAACGGTCTGGAATGCCACATTCTCTTCTATGTAAGCTTTGTTGAGCTTTTCAATGGAACCAAACTTTGCTCTCAACCAAGATTGATACTTCTCATTCAGTCTGCTAGTCACCTGATTAGGTGCCTGCTTAAACCCCGCAACCCACTGCTCGCTGGGCAATGACTCCAAAAACTTACCGTAGTCCACCGCATTATCAGAACTCTTGAGAGCACGCGTACTGATAATCTGCCCTTCATCGCCCGAATACTTGTCATCTACATATTTAGCTACGAGTTCCTTAGATTCAGAAAAATATGTTGGGATGATAGAGACGTCGTTTTGATCAGTAGGTCCCTTCAACCCCGTGCTCACCATAAGCATGAAAGGATATAAAGTGGTGACTGCACCGATCGTTAAAATCGTATAGAGCGTGAACAATGCAATCCTAGCACGTGGTCGCTTACGACCGACTTTGCTCACCAAACTCATAATCAGAGATTACCTGCCGACCAAATAACTAGCTTTGTCTAACAAGTAGCTTTTGCAACAGTCGAGAATAAATCCGCTCTGTGGTTACAAGTTCTTGCAAACCAACTCGTTCGTCAATGCAGTGAATCGTTGCATTAATGGGCCCAAACTCTATGACAGGAATCTTGTGATGAGCAAAAACTCGAGCGTCGGAGGTTCCTCCACCGGTACCAATTGCCGCTTCAACCCCTGTTTCCTCAAATATAGCCTGCCTGCATCTTGTAATCAAACCATCATGCTTGGTCAAGAAAGGATGGGCACTTTGCTGAAACTCCAACGTAACATCATAGGGCATAGAAACTCGTTTGACTTCCTCAATTAGAGATTCCATCGTCCAAACAGGTGAAAACCGCAGATTAAAATCAACAGTCATAGATCCTGGAATTACATTCTTTGCACCTGTTCCCGAGTGCACATTAGACACCTGCAAACAAGTAGGTTCAAACGATTCAAATCCCTCATCCCATACTTTTTCTGTGATCATGGATAGCCAGCTTGCTGCAGCATGAATCGGATTCGAAGCAAGATGAGGATAAGCCACATGCCCCTGAACTCCTTCAAAAACAGCTTGAACATTAAGCGAACCGCGACGACCCACCTTCAAAGTGTCTCCCAAGACTTGTTCGCTGGTCGGTTCACCAACCAACGTTAAGTCAATTGTTTCGCCTCGATTCAGTAATTGTTGAAGCGCATAGGGTGTCCCGTGAGTCCCTAACCCTTCCTCGTCAGAAGTTGAGAGAAACATGACCTTTCCTTGGTGATTAGGGTTCAAACGAACAAACTCAATTAGAGCAATCACCATCGCGGCTAGCGCTCCCTTCATGTCGGCAGCACCTCGACCAATCAAATAACCGTCTCGTTCTGTTGGTTCAAAGGGAGGCGAACTCCATAAATACTCAGGTCCAGGGGGAACCACATCACAGTGCCCGGCAAACATAATCGTGGGGGCACCAAATCCGTGGCTGGCAACTAAATTAGAGACACCCTCACTGTTGAAAAACTCAACCTTCCAACCGCATGACACAAAAAGCCTTTCCAGAAGATCGTGACATCCAGCATCGTTGAGAGTAACCGAAGGACAAGCAATAAGTTTCTTGGCGAGTTCGATTACATCCATGATTCGCTGCAGATTCCTATAACCGTCTCTTCCCTATCGCTTGTCAGTCTCTAAGCAGTTCATTTAGTGAAGTTTTAGCCCGAGTCTGGGCATCCACCCGCTTCACAATAACTGCGCAAGCCAAACTGTACTTCCCATCAGCTGACGGAAGTGAACCAGGAACCACTACAGAACCCGCAGGCACCCTTCCGTAGAAAATTTCACCAGTCGTTCTATCGTAAATTTTCGTGCTCTGACCAATAAATACACCCATAGAGATGACTGAGTTCTCCTCAACAATCACTCCTTCTACAATTTCAGAACGAGCACCAATAAAGCAGTTGTCCTCGATAATGGTGGGATTCGCCTGCAATGGTTCAAGGACGCCGCCTAAGCCGGCTCCTCCACTCAAATGTACATTCTTACCAATCTGAGCACAAGAACCAACGGTTGCCCAGGTATCAACCATCGTGCCTTCACCAACATAAGCGCCGACATTCACATAACTCGGCATCAATACCACACTGGGACCAATATAGGCACCTTGCCTCACAATCGCAGGAGGCACAACTCGATATCCGCCCGCAGCAAAATCTTCGCTAGAAAAACCTTCAAACTTCAAAGGAACCTTATCAAAGAACTGCATAGGCCCAGCCTCTGAAGGTTCATTTGCTCGAAGGCGGAAGGACAGTAAAACTGCCTTTTTGATCCACTGATGTGTAACCCAGACACCATCAGTTTTTTCGGCTACTCGTAGCGTCCCAGCATCCAACATCGAAAGTACTTCATCCACAGCATGGCCAACTTCGGCAGGAAATGATTGTGGAGAATAAGATGCTCGATCTTCCCAAGCGGGATCAATCAGATTTTCTAAGTACGTCACTGGGAAGAGTTTACTTGAGTAGACCCCATAGTATAACGGCTTTTTTAGGTTCAGTTGAACCAAGCAGCCTCCCGAAATCAGAACACGACACGGGAGGCTACTGTATTGCTAGATCACTGTTCAGTCACGAGCCCAGAACATATCCCCAGCCGACTCCTGAATTACGCTCTCCTTGAGCACAGCCAACGCTTTTCGAAGGCCTTCCATAGGATTCATCAGACCGTCTTCATGTTCGATGCTCAGAACATAGTCATAACCGACCATTCTGAGGTTCGAAACAAAATCCTTCCACCAAGCCGTGTCGTGACCATATCCTACCGATCGGAAGACCCAACTTCGGCTCAAAATATCACCGTACGACTTGGTATCCAAGTTGCCATTTCGACCAGAGTTGTAAGGATCAATTCTCGTATCCTTGGCATGAACGTGGAACAAAGCCCCCTCTTTTCCTAGTTCTCTCACTGCTGCAATCGGGTCAATACCCTGCCACCAAAGGTGGGAAGGATCAAAGTTTGCTCCAACGTAGTCTCCGTCGGAACCAATACCATGCCGTAGTTTCAACAAAGTGTCATTTGAATAACAAATGAATCCAGGGTGCATCTCAATCGCAAACTTCACGTTATGCGACTTCAAAAATGCTGCTTGCTCTTTCCAGTATGGAAAAACCACCTGATTCCACTGGTAATCCAAAATGTCTCTAAATTCGTCAGGCCATGCACAAGTCACCCAGTTTGGGTTAACCGCTTGAGGACCGTCACCTGGACATCCACTAAATCCATTGACCACCGGAACGCCAAGCATCGAACACAATTTAACGGCGTCAACAAACGCCTTGTGGTGATCAGCAGCGACAGCCTTATTGGGGTGAATCGGATTACCATGAACTGAGAGCGCCGATAACATCAGTCCTCTCGACTCAATCTTCTTCATCAACGCATCTCGCTCCGCCTTAGACTCGAGAAGTTTTTCAACTTCCAAGTGACCTGAACCAGGATAAGCACCTGCTCCAATTTCAACTGACTGAATGCCTTCAGCAACGCAAATGTCCAATGCTTCTTCTAGCGGTTTGTCGCCGAAAAGTGCGATAAAGAGTCCGATTTTCATCTCATCCTCATTTTGCACGACATGTACGTTGTATAACCACCACAATTCGATTCGAACTCATCTTGCTCAACCCGAATCAGTGCCACCGAATGCCACAATGATAGATATGAATAGAGCGGAACTAGGTTCTAACTGGCTCAGCACAGGAGGTGCCTATCTCATTGTAGGAACCGTATGGATACTCTCCGCTATCTTCTTTTCAGCGTATGCCATCAACCTTGGCAAAAAACACCAAAGCACCAACGACGGTTGTTTGCTTGCCATCTGTAACGTTGTCCTGAGCCTGGTTGGAGGGGCGATTGGTTACATTCCTGTAAGCTATCCGCTATCTTTGGTCACTTCGTGTCTGGGAGCCATTCTCTTTCCACTTCTCGCCTGCATCTACTTCCGTCGTTCAATGCGAAAACCCCAACAAAAACGCTAATTCCGACTTTAGCATTCGCTGCCATGTGTTCCCGATATTCCCTTGCGATCACCCGAGAAGAACTATTTACTTCGTTCGACATCAAGCACGATATCACCACCGCATTCGACTTCCTACCGACATATAACATCGCTCCCACACACCACGTCCCAGTAATAACATCCAAAGAATTAGAACTCCTCACATGGGGCATTACTCCCTGGTGGGAACTACCCAAAAAGCTGCTTTTCATTACTTCAGAAAACCTTCTTTCAAAATCAACCTTTCAAAACTTAGAAAGATGCGTGATGCCCCTGACCGGATTTTATGAGTGGAGAGATGGTCCAAGCGGAGAAAAAATTCCCGTTCACTTTTCAAGTCCACATCATCCAGTTCTCGGATTCGCCGGTATCAGACGCGGGAACGAATGCGCATTGTTAACGACCGTTCCATCAGAATTTGTAAGCCAATTTCATACGAGGATGCCATCACTGGTGCTCCCCGAACAAACAAAGGAGTGGATTACCAAAGGAACGCCAAATCTTATTTCTGACTGCTTCCAAGACCTGACCGCTTGGGACGTAACCACTAAAATGAGCAATTCTAAATTCCAAGGAAAGGAATGTACTGAACCATGCCCATTCACCCCAAACCAAGAATCACTATTTTAGGCGTGTCAGAGAAAATGCTTAAATTTGGCGCGCCCAAGAGGACTCGAACCTCCGACCCACTGCTTAGAAGGCAGTTGCTCTATCCACTGAGCTATGGGCGCTTGCCGTATCACAAGTGTACCAAATTGATTCAGTTTCAACGTTTCATCTGAGAGAGCTCCTGCCCTATTGTTTAAAGTTCAGGAGCTGACCCCACATTCAAACGTGTGAGTAATCGCCGTTGTGTGCGTCTTCCAAGTACGCTGCCAATAGATCTATACAGGCCTGAACATCATCCTTATGCACGGTCTCATTCACCGTATGGATGTACCGAGTGGGAGTTGACAAGGTAAACGCCGGAATTCCACCGTGCAACCTCTGCACACCGCCAGCATCGGTACCACCCATCGGAAGAATCTCGATTTGATAAGGAATCTTTACCACAGCTACCTTCTTAAAGTGTTCAACAACCTTAGGGTGGCAAATCAACGAGCTATCCATAATCTTTATCGCCGCTCCTTTACCAAGCCTCGTCACATAGTCCACTTCAGTAAGACCAGGAATATCATTACTCAAGGTTACGTCCAAAGCAATCACCACGTCAGGAGCAATCCGACTTCCCGCCGCGGCGGCACCCCTCAACCCGATTTCTTCTTGAACCGTTGCGACTGCGTAAATGTCGACGTCATGGTTTTGAACTTTTTTTAGCGCTTCAATCATGATAAAAACGCAAGCTCGGTCATCCATCGCCTTGCAACTCAGCAGATTTCCGAGTTGAATCATTGATCGGCTCATCGTCACCATATCACCGAGAGCGACAACATTCTTAGTTTCTTCTCCAAGCCCACAATCGACAAAAAACGACTCCAACTTCTGTCCTGCATTCGCTTCCGCGTCCGTGAGCATATGCTTTGGCTTGGTGCCGTACATCAAAAGCCCCGGAAGCGGTCCGGTCGAAGTGTTAACCACCACACGTTGAGAATTCATTTGGCGCGGATCAAATCCTCCAAGCGGTTGGAGCCGAATGAAACCATCCTTGTCAAAAAACTTGACGATGAAGCCAATTTCATCCATATGAGCGGCAATCATTACTTTCTTCCGCTCTCCGCCGCTAACACCAGTTCCCTTTTTGAGAGCAGTGAGGTTGCCCATACTATCGACAGAAATATCTGCGATTGAGGAAAACTCTCGCCGCACAATGGCTCTAATTTGATCCTCTTGGCCTGGTGCACCGTGACCCTCTACTAGCTCTCTTAAGAGTTCAAGATTCATCCAAACAATTTACCGTCAGACGATAGCGGGTCGCCAAGAATTCCCAACATGACCGACCAATTATTGAATGAAACTGCGTTCTATAGGACTTTTGTTACAAGTGGAAAACTATTTCCACCGAATTAGTACAAATAGGTGGAAGATGTAGATACTGGCAAGACCATATGGAAAACCCTAAAATCAAATCCTATCAATTCGAATCGGAATTCATCAACATCAAATTCCAGAATGGACTGCCACCAGAGGTGGGTATCAATGGAGCCCGAATTGAAGACATCATAGATGTCCTCATCGCCCGGCTCGAAGCATTTCAACTCGGATCCCTTCCCTGTCGAGAAAACGAAGAAGCTCTCAACCATCTCATCACTGCACGCGATGCAATGATGCGACGTCGAAAACGAAGGATGCTTCAGGGAGTCTTCAATACTATGACCCCACACGCAGAACGCACAGAAGACCTCCACCACGAATTCTCTGCAACCGGCGCCTAGCTCAAGGATTGACTATCACAGTTTAGGCATTTTGAGAATCATCGCCGATATCGGAGGAATAACTCACTTCCAATACGGTGGTGTTCAATAAGATTAAAATGCTTTACCTCTGATCGCAACAAGGGCTCCCCGTCGGCAATTGTTGGGACGCCTTCCCCGAGCTTAATTTTAGGTGCAATGGTGAGAAAAATCTCGTCTATTACCTCTGCACGAATAAGTTGTGAATTAACAACACTTCCCCCGAGCACGTTCAGTTTCTTGATTCCTAAATCGTACAGCCGCTCCATCGCAACGGACCAATCGATTCGATTTCCCGGCAATCGGATAACTCGAACAGAATCAGGGAAAGGAAATGTGCACGCTTCAGAAGTCAATACGACTGGAGTACCGTTTTTCAGAAATTCTGACTCAAAATCCAATCGCCCCGATTCGGTGACAACCACTCTAAACGCAGTTTTGGGATTCCACGTACTTCCAGAAGCTCGCAAACTCCCCTCGCCTACCAAAACACCATCCGCTTTATTTTCGAGGGTTTTCGAGGCGATGCATGATGAAATGATCATAGTTACTGCCAAGGTCAGACACATTTTCATCTCTCTCGCCCGTGATAATTTTGCCGTCAACTGTTGAGACCATATTGATGAATGTGTACGGTCTGTTTCCAACTCCCTGCGGAAACTCAATATGCCTATAAATTTCAGTTAGCTCATCAGTTTGCTGCAAGAAAGTGTTCAGAGCTTTCTTAATTTCAGAATAAGGTTGCTCCGCTAGCCTTTCTTCACCAATAAAATAGGTCGGGACATTGTAGATACCTTTCGAGTATGCGTCGTCATCAAAGTCAACAACCTTGTCACCAAACCTGTCATCCGTCATTGCTTGTCGGAGATCGTCAAGGTTCGGTACCAAACCAGTGGCAAATTCAATTATGATGTCAGGGTGGTTGATTTCCAACCCCTCCTCCCACAAAGCTCTGTACAATCGTCCTACGAGTTCATCTTGTACACCATAAGATTTCGCATACTCAACCGCTTGGTGAGCATTGAAAGTTCTCATTTTCCTCGGACGTTCTCTGACAGGAATAGTCACTCCGTCCAATAAACATAACAAGCTCAACTTGGTAGGAGTAGGTGGTCGGTTGGCAGGTGGAGCTACTGCCGGACCGTCCTCTGGCCACTCCAATGATTGTGGCCAGAGCTCGTAGCCCAACCATTCAACCTCAACTCCAAATTCCTGCTGCATTCTCCTTACTTGCAACCATCCCACCCAACAATAGGGACATATGAAATCGTGCGCAACAGGAATAATCGGTGTCATTCAGTAACCAGTTTGAAGTGTACTCAGCAACTTGTCCTCGAACTGGGGTGCCAGTTAACAAACTAAACTTGTCCATACTTCCCAAGTTCAAAACACAATGAATGATTAAAGCGTATAAACTGAAGGAGCTATGCCAAAGCCTGTCCCAGTTGCAAATGAGGCACCACAAAAGATGACCACCATCCAAAGAAGCCTTTTTGAATCTGAAGTGATTGAGCAAATCCGTACCGTTTACGATCCTGAAATTCCCATCAATGTCTACGACCTCGGCTTAATCTACGATATCCAAATCGATGACGACAAGAATGTCCATGTGATGATGACTCTCACATCACCTAGCTGTCCGGTGGCGGGAACACTTCCAGGAGACGTGCAGAAAGCAGTTGAAGGCACCCCGAAGATAGGCAATGTTACGCTAGAACTCACCTGGGACCCACCTTTCACAATCGAAATGATGAGTGAGGAAGCCAAACTGATACTGGGGCTTGATTAACATCCCCGAATCTTTAAGCTCTAATTTTCATTCTCACGAAAACGACCCGATTAAAACTGACGTCTTAACTACCAAGACCCAACGACCATGAGTTTCCCTATCACCGTCACAGAACGAGCCCTCAAGGAAGTTAAAAGGCTTCTTTCCAAAGAGAACACGCCCGGAGCATTTTTACGCCTAGGTGTGAAAGGTGGCGGGTGCTCTGGATTAGAGTATTTGATGAAAATTGATTCGGAACCCCGGCAGAACGACTTAATAGTTGAGTTGGATGGTGTGCTAGTGGCATGTGATGCAAAGAGCGCCAAATTACTAGAAGGAGCATCTTTTGACTACACCGGTAACCTCATTGGTGGTGGATTCAAATTCAATAATCCAAATGCTGAGCGAAGTTGTGGCTGTGGGACCAGTTTCACCCCCAAAAGCGTGCAAGGCTAACGGCCGCTCACCAACCTACATGAGTGAGTAAGGATCGACATCCATGACAATGGATACTTGCTTAGAGGCATTCTCTCTGACAATTTGTCCCGCCAACTGAAACACACCCGGATTCTCAGTCTTGATGAGAATGTGGCGTCTCCACATCGACTGTAACCTCTCCAAAGGACAATCTACACTACCAAGAATGATTCCGCCAGGAATACCATGCAATTCCTTTGCAACGGCATCAGACACCCGACGAACCGCTTCTCGATTTTCGCCAGAAAAAACAACATTCATCAACAAGCAACCTGGAGGATAATTCGATTCGGTTCTCTCCTTCAAGCAAGTGGTGTAAAAAGAATAGTAATCATGTGATTCAGCACAAACGATCGGAGATGCTTCAGGATTGAAAGTCTGAATCACAACCTCACCTGGCTTCTGTCCCCTGCCTGCACGACCAGAAACTTGACTTAGCAATTGAAAAGTTCGTTCCCCTGCCCGAAAGTCGGGGATATTCATCGACAAGTCAGCAGCAATCACACCAACTAAAGTCACATTCGGGAAGTCAAGCCCCTTGGCAACCATTTGGGTCCCGATCAAAACATTATTTTCACCCGAACGGAAAGCCGCAATCACCTCTTCGACTGCTCCCTTTTTGGCAGCAACATCTCTATCCAACCGGCTCACTCGTGCCAGCGGAAAATCATTTCTAACGATTTCTTCCAGCTTTTCGGTACCAATCCCAAACGGCTTTATTTTATTGCTAGAGCACTTCGGACATTCGTCAGGACCCTTTTCTTGGTGACCACAGTGGTGGCACTTTAATCTAAAGTCGTGGCGATGAAAGCTTAAGGTAACCGCACAATATGGGCATGACCATCGGTGGCCACAATCTCGACACATCAAAAACGGGCTGTAGGCTCTTCGGTTCAAAAATAGAATTGCCTGGTTCCCTAACTCTAAAGTCTCATGCAGTTTTTTTGACAGAGTGGGTCCGAGCATCGAAGGTGCCCCTGATTGATAACCAAGCCTCAAATCCTCAGTGATGACTGTCGGCAATTTTGCTGAAGCTGCACGATGCGGCATAGAGAGGAGAGTCAAATTACCCGGGTCAAAAAGAAGTTCATTCTTTTCGGCTTCGTAAAAACTTTCCATGGAAGGAGTCGCAGATCCAAGAATCACCGGACATGAATGCAACTGACTTAAGTCACGAGCAACCGTACGAGCATGATAGCGAGGGGTCTGATCTTGCTTGTATCCATTCTCGTGCTCTTCATCAACAATAATCAACCCAAGATCATGAATAGGAGCAAAGAGTGCACTCCTAGGTCCAAGAACAATACTGACCTCGCCATCTCTTATTTTTTGCCAATTGGCAAGCCGTTCAAGGGCAGACTGTTCCGAGTGCAAAATAGCAACCCTGCCACCAAATCGTTCTCTCAATTGTGCAATGACCTGAGTTGCAAGCGCAATTTCCGGAACAAGATAAAGTACCTTTCTTCCCTGGTTCAAGGCAGAGGAAGCCGCTCTCAAAAACACCTCCGTTTTCCCACTGCCAGTGACTCCAAATAGCAAAAAAGGTTTAGGCCGCCGGGCAACAATCTGCTCTGTTATTGAATCAATGGCAAGTTGCTGGGTTTCATTTGGCTGAGGTGGTGCTTTCGCAATAAAACTAGTTTCGTCCGTGACCTCCTCAAGCACTTTTGAGGCAATAAGTGATTTTATGGTTGTCTCAGTCACCCCTGACATCGCCCGTATTTCATTACTGGAGAGAGCGGCCCCATCGGTCTCCTGCACCTTCATTACGGTAACAGCTTGCGCAGGCTTTTTCTTGCCCTCCTTCTTCAAAAATTCCTCAACCTTTAACTCATCTCCAACCAATCGATAGAGCGACTCTGATTTCCTAACGGCTCGGTTCGATTTGAGTTTTACAAAGTCCTCCAAAATGCCTTCTTTGGCTAATTGCTGAAGATTCCTTTTCATCGGCTTAGCAAGTTGAGGAGTGTCCTCTATTTCACCACCGCTACTTTCAATCAAAGAAATAACTTCCAACAGCAGAAAGGATGATGGCGGATTGTATTTTTCTTTTAGTCGCCAACCAGTAACCAACCGTTCTCGAATACCGGGTGGAGTTGCACTAGCTAACGCAACGGCAAGGTTACATAAATATCTCTCCGCGACCTTCTCCGCTAGCTTGATCACGACTTCTGGAATCTGAAGCCCTTCAATTGTTGAAAGAATCAACTTAGGTTCATATGGCAAACTTTCAGTTGCCACCGATCGAAGGGAAACTACAAATCCTACCAATCGTCGATTACCTAGAGGTACCAAAACAGCATCTCCGACTGTCTGCCCAGGTAACGGCAAGTAAGAAAACATTTGGTCAGACGTGCTTGAACGTGGGTCAAAGGCGACATCAGCAAGCGTTACGATATCTGACATTAGTCTATAGTTTGACTGAAAACTCTCTCTGAATCAGTCATCATAGTAGTTATGCCCAAAGAGCCGTCGCGATTGATGATGAAAGCCGCCTTTGAGCTTTTTGAGAACGAAGATGAGCGCGAGGAATTCCTCGATGCAATGGAGAAAGGCGAATCCAAAGAACAGGCGATGATTGTTCTTGAGGACAGACCAGAGATCAAAGCTTTCCCACGTCATCGCCCTCTCAAATGGCAGCCCTCCTTCGTGGAGCGCATTGATGATTCCTTCCGACCATCAAAGCACCCTTTCTATGCAAAGGGTTACTATTACACGTTAGATTTTTCTTCAATATTCTCGGCAAGCGCCATGCTCGTAATGGACAAGCCTCCAGCTAAAATTCTCGACCTTTGTGCATCACCAGGAGGTAAAGCCATTTTCTCATGGAGAGCATTTAAGCCTGAGTTGCTCCTATGTAACGAAACCATTCGAAAGCGTGCCGGAACCCTGATAGGAAACCTTGATCGATGCCACTGTACCAACAGCGCAGTTTGGTCTGCCGACCCGAGCGTTTACGCACGAAGATACCGAGAAACCTTCGACCTAGTTATTTGTGATGCTCCATGCTCTGGACAATCATTGCTTGCAAAAGGAGATGATGCGCTCGGTTGTTTTGCACCAAACATGATTGACATGAACGTGGGCAGGCAGCGCCGAATCACTGGCAACGCTTATCACTGCCTGCGGCCAGGTGGGTACCTGCTCTACGCTACTTGCACATTTACACCTAAAGAAAATGAGCGAGTAATGGACTGGTTGCTGAGAGAATATGAAGATCTTGAAGCAGTTGAAGTACCTCATTTAAGCGAGTATCGATCAAACTTCTCAAACTTTCCGTCGTACCGTTTATATCCGCACCAAGGGTTAGGTGCCGGAGCATTCGTCTGCCTCATAAGGAAAAAAGCCGACCGACCAGATCATCCATCCGTCATTGAGGAAATGCCATGCCTCTGGAAATACGGCGATGCCGTTCAATCTCGCCCGCGAGTTGACGAACCGGTGGCACCAGAAGAACCCAAAGTGGATAAAAACGAAA
>JAPLCS010000121.1 GCA_026392145.1 Fimbriimonadales bacterium
GGACTCCCCGTTTGCACCTTACTCGGTGGCAGATCCGGCGATGACATCACCCTCTATCGTGCCATCTCCCAAGAATCGCCCGAAGTCATGGCAAGCAAAGTCGCCCAATACCGAGCCGAGGGATACCGAAGATTCCAACTCAAAGTCGGCGGCGATCCCGATATCGATATCCAACGAATCAAAGCCGTTTCCGCACAATTACAACCCGGCGACCGACTCGTAGCCGACGCAAATACCGGGTGGTCACTACACGAAGCCATGAGAGTCGTACTCGCCGTGCGAGACATTGACGTCTACATTGAACAACCGTGCCGGACGTACGAAGAGTGCCTCTCAGTCCGCCGACACACCAACCATCCATTTGTGCTCGACGAAAATATCCACTCGCTCGAAATGCTGCTCCAAGCCCAACGCGACCTCGCCATGGACGTAGTCAACATCAAAATAAGCAAACTCGGAGGCATCACCAAAGCTCGCCAAGTACGCGACCTCTGCACAACCCTCGGCATCGCTCTCACCATCGAAGACAGCTGGGGAGGAGATATTGTCACCGCCGCCATCTCCCACCTCGCCCACAGCTGCCCAGAATCGAACCGATTCACCTCAACCGACTTCAATAGCTACGTGACCGTCAGCATCGCCGAAGGAGCCCCACAACGCAACAACGGCAAAATGCGAGCCTCACATCAACCCGGACTCGGCATCGAACCCCGACGTGAAATCCTCGGAAACCCCGTGCTCGAAATTAGCTAGAAGGCTGCGTGGGACTTTGACGCCAGGAGAAAATTCTCACTTTGTGCTCCATCAAATTCCATCCATATCGAACCGATCAGTTCGAATCCATGAGATGCATAAAACTTCTTGGCAGCCGAATTCTTAGCGCTCATTCTCAGCCAACAACGATCAGAACCCCACGCCGACACAGCGAACTCTAGTCCAGTCCGAAATAATTTGCCCCCAATCCCCAAACCCTGGGCGCCTCTCAAAACATAAAGGGTCGCAACCTCAACGTCCAAATCTTCAGACAAAGGACAAATTACATGCCGCTTCAAGAGCGTGTAACCAACCACGCGTCCCTCCTTCTCTGCCATAAAAAACGCACAATCATCGCTGGACAGAAGAGCGGTTATCGCATGAACACTAAACTTCCTTCCCAAGTACTGCGACACCTCAAGAGATAGCCCCTGCGGAGAATAGGTATCCACCCACACCGAAAGTCCGATCGCAATGATGCTCTCAAGATCAGCCTCCGTTCCTCTCCTAATCAGAATCCCATCTTCCATCGACTTACCGACCCGAGACCTCGGCTAACTTCTTCACCATGTCACTCACCTTCTCAGACATCTTCTCACCTAATCCGATACTCTCCTCACCTTTTACCTAAAAAGGCACTTGTAGCCGGGAGGCAACAAAAAAAACAGCCCCAGCGCTTTAGTGTTGCTGGGGCAAATTAGTGGAGTCAGTTGTTAAAACTTAAATCCAAAGAGCCAAGTAGCTTTAC
>JAPLCS010000033.1 GCA_026392145.1 Fimbriimonadales bacterium
TTATGACGCCTATGAATGATTGAAATCATTGCGGATGCTGCCTCACACTTTGTGGAAAGTCGATATCTTTGTTTTTCCACAATTTGGGTTCATTTTAGAGAGAAATCTGGGTGTCTCGCTCTTTTAGATTCGCTTGAAGAGTCGAAGCAGGTCATCTTGGGTGAGGGTGGCGGTGATGGGGCGACGGTGGGGGCAGTGATAGTGGTTTTCGGTTGTGGCGAGGTCGAGGAGGAGCTTTTCCATTTCGGCTCGGCTGAGGGGGTCACCGGCTTTGACGGCCATTTTGCAGGAGGACATGATCCAGATTTGTTCTCGCGTTGGGATGATGCGTTTGTTCACGGACGATTCGACGAGTTCGTCGACGAGGTCGGTGAGGTACTTGATGGGGTCTTTGCCTTTGAGGGCGGCGGGAACGGAGCGGATGACGAATGAATCGGCACCGAAGGAGTCGATTTCGAATCCTACGGAGTGGATTTCTTCGAGTTTATCGGCGAGGAGGATGGCGGATCTTTTGTCGAGGTGCAGGGTTTGGGGCACGAGGAGGGCTTGTTTTTCGATGAGGGTTGAGCGCTTGAGTCCGCAGAGGTATTCGTAAATGATTCGCTCGTGGGCGACGTGCTGGTCTACGATGATGAGTCCGTGTCGGGTTTCGGCGATGATGAAGGTGTTCATGGCTTGGCCGACGATGAACAGGTCATCGAGAATGGTGAGGTACGGCATTGACTCGTTGTTGCCAACGTTTAGGTTCACTGAGGCTTCGGCGAGGGTGTGGGTGAGGGTGTCACTGGTTTTGCCGAGGCCGGTGTCGACGATGCGGGGTTGGTCTGGATTGTCCCAGTGTGAGTTGCTGAGACCGCCGACGGCTGGGTTTGACACCGACGAGTGGTTGATTGGTGACTGGGCGTAGATTGAGTGTTCGGTGAGACCTCGGAAACTTTGGGTGGAGGCGACTTCATTGAGTGAGTGGTTGATATTGGGTGATTGGCTGATATTGAGTGATTGATTGATGGCTTTGTTAGCGGTAGCGATTTGGGCGGCGCTGGGCATCATTCCGTGTGCGAGGAGTGATTCGCGGATGCAGACTCGGATGGCTTCGAAGGCGAGTCCTTCTTGCTGGAATCGGACTTCGCTTTTGGTGGGTGAAACGTTGACATCGATTCGGGAGGGGTCTATTTCGATGTTGAGTGCAACGACGGGGAAGCGGCGATCGGGGGTGAGGTCTCGGAAGGCTTGGTCGAGGGCGATGGTGAGGGTTCGGCTCTTCATCGGTCGGCCGTTGACGTAGAGGTACTGGAGTGATCGGTTGGACTTGGTGACGTGTGGTGGCGAGACGAAGCCTTGGAGTTTGAGGCCGCCGAGTTCTCCGTTGACGGGCACTAGGGAGCGTGCCATGTCGCGTGTCCAGGCGGAGGCGATTGCTTCGAGTTGTTCGCCGTTGCCGGTGGTTTGGAGTACGGATTGGCCGTTGTGGATGAGTGTGAACGATACGGTGGGGAAGGCGATTGCGTATCTCATGACGAAATCGACAATCTGGCCCACTTCGGTGGTGTCGGACTTGAGGAATTTCAGTCGGGCTGGCGTGTTGTAGAACAGGTCTTCGACTCGGATTTCGGTTCCTTTGGGCCCTGACTCGGCACCTTCGTAGACGCTTTCGCCGCCTTCGACTCGAACGACGGCTCGCCTGCCGTCTTCGGTTCCGGTGGAGATGATGAGTTTGGACACTGATCCGATGGATGGGATGGCTTCTCCTCGGAATCCGAGGGTCATGACGGAGTCGAGGTCGCTGAGTTCTCGTATTTTTGAAGTGGCATGTCGGAGGAGGCTCAGTTTGAGCTCTTCGGGGGTCATTCCTGAACCGTTGTCGCGGATGCGAATGAGGTCTCTGCCTGCGCCCGCGAGTTCGATTTCAATTCGAGTTGCTCCGGCGTCGAGTGAGTTTTCGACGAGTTCTTTGACGGCGGCTGCCGGTCGCTCTAGCACTTCACCCGCGGCTATTTGGTTGATGGTGTTGGTATCCAGGAGTTGGATGCGGGGGGTGGGAGTGGACATAACGATTTTGGAGGGACGGCGTGAGCGAGTTAATAGTTTAGACGTCTGTTTGGTGGGTAATGCATGCTGGATAGTGGATTGGGTTGGAAATTTTATGGGGATGTTTGAGGGGAGAGATAGGAGGGGGGTGTCCAAAGTGCCCCCTGGCTGGGTGATGGGCACTTTGGACATGCTAGGTTCAAAAAATTCTCATTTTTTGATTTTGATGGGCATCTGTTTGATTGATGGGGTTACTGGGTTGGAGGCGTTTGTTTGGTGATAAGTTAGCTGGCACATAGTAATCGGCGTTGGCAGAGATATTTGTCAACTTGGAATTTGGTGTCGCTTGTTGATCGAGGCCGATGATGATGAAGGATTTAGGTTGATATGGGTTCCACGCAGTGGCGGAAGGCTGTTCGCTGACATGCTCATAGTGGTAGGACGTGGGTGCTCGGTGTTTGGCGGCTTGTCAATGCCACATCTGCCATTGTTGATCCTACCCCCTTTATTGGCTTGTAGAAAACAAGGATATAAAAGAGAAGGTGAGGACTATTCTAAAATCAAGTTGAGCAACTTTTTTGAAACTAGGATTGATATTATCATGGTTTTCAACAATGAAATTTATTGGCAAATTAGTTGGATTTTGGTTGCTTGCTCAGATAAATGAATGGAGTTTTGCAAGTAAATTGAAACAAGTCTTGGGGTGCAACTCGATCAAGTTTATTGCAAATACACATTGGTACCTGCTGGATGGTATTGAATACGATAGAGGTGGAAACACAAGAATGTATTATAACTATTTGTTCTGTTGGGTATTTGCAAGAGGACTAGTTATTGCACTAGTAGTTTTTTTGTGTTTTCCAGTGCTGCCTAAGGTTTGTTTAATATTTGCTCCGCTAATCATAGGTGGTGCATGGTTGTGGTTTGGCAAAAGAAAGTTGCGAGATGACAAAATCTTTTTAGGGGAAGTGAGAAATATAGGTACGGAGATGCAATTTGATTTCAAAACTGAAAA
>JAPLCS010000026.1 GCA_026392145.1 Fimbriimonadales bacterium
ACACGAATTGCGCGACTACTCCACGCAATCTGCCCACTTTCAGTTCAAGAGTTCCACGAAAACCTCTTGTTGGCGTTCCACCCAAGCGGGGTAGGACTTGGAATTCACGGTAGAGATGAAGCAACGGGAGACCTCACCTCAAATATAGGAGTGGTTTCGCTAGAAAATAATGTTCTCAGTCTGCTTGCTAATGTTCGCTATCCTGCAACATGGAATGGGGATCAACTGCACGAACTCTGCAGTTCCAAAATGGCAACTCTTGGTAGCTCTTGGAGCTTCAAAGTGGAACGAGATTCCCCCTCTCTCTACTTCCCGAAAGATCATCCACTCGTCCGGACCATTGTAGATGTCTATAGGGCTGAAACCGGAGACATGACCGAACCCGGCACAATGGGTGGTGGCACGTATGCCAGAGCGGTACCCAACACCATCAGCATCGGAACAGGATGGTTGGGTGACGGAGATCCCCACCAAACAGATGAAAGAGTTGCGATTGAGAGCCTTAAAAAAATGAGTCGAATTTACTCTTCAATCCTCTACCGATTAGCGACCATCTAAACGAAAATAGACGTTCAAAACCGATTGAGACATAAAACAAGAAAGGTCGTGGAATTCCACGACCTTTCTTCACTTTCCCCAAAAGTTACTTAGCTTTCGGAGTAGGGATGCTTGGAGCATCCTTGAACTTATCTGGATTATCCTTGAATTGACCAGGGCAGCCTGCACAACAGAAGAAGTATCGTCGACCTTTGTAGTCGGTAAACATCTTGGACTTAGTAGCCTTGGCAATGTTTACTTTGTGATCTTTCATAACCGCACATGCGATCTCTTCTGGTTCCTTCTTAGTTTGTGCGAACACTGGCACCATTACAGCAGCAATGACCACGCTCAAAATTACTTTTTTCATCTCTTGTCCTGAGTGCACAAATTGCACTTACATAAAGTATATGCTCTTAACTTAACAAATGATTCGCATTTTGCATACAAATGACATGCATGGCACCTTGGAAAATTCATTCTCTGGTTCAAATTTTCATCAATTGAGTGAGCTAAGAAAAGACACCGATTTGTACTTTGACTCGGGTGACTGCATTAAAAAAGGGAACCTTGCAATACCTACTCGCATTGATCCAGTATGGCAAATACTATCTGAACTCCACTGTACGGCATCAGTGATAGGAAATCGAGAAACTCACCCCATTGCATCTGTCTTTGAAATGAAAATTAAAGGCATCAAACACCCGGTTCTGTGCGGAAACCTGAAAGCGAAAAAAGGTGAGTCCCCCCTTCCCGCCCAATTGGTCATTACTCATGAGAAGCTGAAAATCGGTATCGTCACCACGATGGTCGCCATGGTTACCGAAAAAATGAAAACTCAATTTGCAAGTTCATTTCTCTGGGGACCTCCAATAAAAACCATCGTTTCCCAAGCGAAGGAACTTCGACCCGAAGTGGACGTACTTTTTGCACTCACGCATATCGGATTCAATAAAGACCAAAAACTCGCAGAGCGATGCCCAGAAATAGATGTTATTTTCGGAGGTCACTCACACACCGTACTTCCCGAGCCAGTAAAGGTGAACCGAACATGGATTGTTCAAGGTGGTTCCCATAATCGCTTTGCCGGAGTCTATGACTACGACCCAGCAGAAAATTTACTCACCGGTGGGCTCAAAAGTTTGAGTCGTTGACAATACGCTGAATGTTTGGCCACGCTGATTGTAGGTCCGAAATAAGTGGTGTCGAAGATCGAGCGATTGGCACCAAATCCATATCTAATTCCGCCATGATGATTGCTTCCTCGCCAACCGGTGCTTGAACGATAACGTTACCAAACGGATCATTAATCATTGAGCCCCCAACAAATCCTTTTCCACCCTCAAAACCCACCAACTGAGCAAGCACGGTGAATACTCCATGCTCTTCAGCAATCCCTTTGACCAAACGAGCATATCGGTCATGGTTTTCAATGCCCTCACCACTAAAACCTCTGGCTGGCGATGCCGAAGGAATAATCATCACCGTTGCACCAGCCACCGCATTCAATGTGGGCCAAACAGAATGCCACACATCCTCACAAATCATGATGGATGCCTTTCCTAAATAAGTTTCAATAAGACCTAAATCTCTGCCACGAGAAACAAACCGCTCCTCATCAAAAACTCCATAAGTCGGCAAGAAAAACTTCTGATAGGTGTACTTACACTCAACTGATTCACGCGAACACACTAAGTAAGCAGCGGAATTATAAATGTTCCCATGTTTCTCCTCATAAAAACCCACTACCACTTCAACAGGTCGCTCTAATTTTCCGCGTAAACGACCCTGTAACTGCGAAGCTAATTCGGCTCCAGAAAGCGATAACTCAACGACACCACCCTCCAAAAAATAACCCGTAGTGGCAGCCTCGGGAAAAACTATAAATGAAGCACCCTCCTTGCACGCCTGCCCAACTAAATCAGCAATCCTGTCAAGGTTCGCATGGAGTTTGCCCTTATCGGGAGCAAATTGGACAACTGCAACGGTGGTACCCACAAAGATATTTTACACCCGCTTAGACAAAAGGATCAGATTCGATGTCAGTTCCCTCAGAAGGCTTCGGCATCTGAACAAGACTCCAAGTTGGAAGGGAATCATAAATAGCAGCACCTATTCCGTTTCGAATAGATTTGGGTAGACCTTCTGTTCCTCGTTTAGCACCTTGTTGCCAATCAACGATAGCTAATCGCTTTTTTGCACGAGTCATCGCAACATATTGAAACCGACCAAGTTCCTCAACATTTGCTCTATCTTTCTCCGCATGCAAGTAAGCAAATAATGGAGTGCTTTTAACGCTACTTCCATATCCCAAGAATCCCGTTTTAGCGTCAAACAAAGGCTGATGAATCTTGTCCTTCTTTTGGTCGGCCGCATCGGCAATAATCACGGTCTTCCACTCCAATCCCTTTGAAGAGTGAATCGTAGAAACTGAAACCAAATCATCTTCATCGTCATACAACTCTGCATCAGACTCGATTTGCTTTAGCCTGTCGATAGATCGAATCAGCTCCGCAAACTCTGCCGATGAATACTCTGGCTGACGAGTAGCCAAAACCAGTAGCTTTCGCACATTTTCAATTCTCTGTCGACCATTTCTACGGGGAGCCAAGTTGGACATAAGGTCAGAGTGCTTTAATGCTTGGCTCAACACCTCCCAAGCAGGTAGACGATCAGCAAAGACAGAGAGCGGACCAAACCAACCCATAAACCGCATCAATTTTGCTTGTTCTGCCGCTTCTGGCAATTCCATACCAATTTTCGAACATTCTTTTAAGATCGAAAGCAATGTTTTCGTTTCAACCCGCCTATCCGACAACAGAATTACGGAGTCTAAAGACAAATCAACAATGGGACTTCTAAGCATTGCCAGCAGAGCAAATTCATCTGAAGGGTCAGCAACTGCCGCCAATAGATTCGCGATGTCCCTTATTTCCAAACGGGCATAAAGATTAGATGCCCCCGACAGGGTTCGAATACCAATACCCATTTCCTGGAGCTTCTTCTTTATCTGCATCACTGAACTGTTAAATCGCACAAGAATTGCAATATCTTTCAGCGACTCACCATTCGCTTGCAAGTAAGAAATATAAGCTCCTAACTCTTCCCAGCGACTCTTTGCACTGATTTCGACAATCTCTAATCCATGGTATTGAGATGAATTCGTCGGTTCATCAAAGCCTGTAACAGGAAGCATTGATACATACTTTTCGCCCATGAGCGAGCCAAACGTAGCATCAATTGCTCGCTGTATGCCCTCATCCGTTCAACAGTCGATACTGCATCGGATTGTTGTCCTGAGCTTCATCAACCATAATGTGTGGGTAGAGATTTTTTAACTTCTGTCGAACCTCCAAATCGCCTTCCAATAAACGGACTGCTCGATTTTCCATCGATTCAAAATCCAAGACATTCAGTTTTCGTAACTCCGATTCAAACCTAAGCCAGCATCGAATTGCAATCTGAGCCAATGCCACCGTCATTCGGTAATCGTGCTCAAATTTTTCGACATCAAATTTAGGCTTGAGCCAGTCACACAACTTGTCAGTTGGCTTGAGAGCATCCTTCGCGACTTTGACCCAATCTTGGTCCAAGTTTTCACGAATCGCATCTTGAATAACCTGAGGTAGTTGCAAAAAGAGAAAGCGGTCGGTCCTTTCTTTATAGTCCCGAGGGGAAGTAAATATCGACTCAAATTCAGAACGCGGAATTCCACTTTCGCGAAAGCGCTTCATTGTATCCTCAACAACTTTCACGAAAGAAGCATAGGCAGAAGGATCGTCCTGATCGTGACTTCCCAACATCTCCCTCAAGAACTCCGCTATGTATGGTTCGTCTTGCTCATCCAAAGTTGCCGCACGTCGAATAATCTGGCGCCTTAACAACTGGACATCACGTTGGCTCATGACTTCAAAGTTAGGGTCAAGTCCAGCCCGCACTGAATTCTCCCTTAAAATGCGCTCATAAAATGAGTGAACCGTTTGAATGGGTCCTGTTTCTGCTTCTTGCGCCTCAGCAAAGAGTCCCTTGTCACGCAAACTTCCCACTATTCTCCGCTTCATTTCAGCGGCGGCCTTTTTAGTAAATGTGATGGTGAGAATCTCCGAGGGTCGAACACCCACTTCGGTAATCAAATGCAAGTAACGCTCATTGACAACATGGGTCTTCCCAGAGCCAGCCGATGCAAGCACCACAAATTCACCCTGAGTTTGGGTGATGATTCTTAACTGCTCACCTGTCGGCGTACGTTGCAGTCTCATAGACCACCTCCAAAGACATCAGATTCACCCCAAGCGAATAAATCGTCCTCCTCTGGTGCCATCTTGCTCCTTCGGCATATATCCGCATAGTTACAGAAGTTGCAATAATCTCCCGGACTTGCCTTCAATTCCAAAGCTGGTAGGTTCTGTTTCAGCTTCTGTGCAACTGCCCGAAACTCCACCTGCAACTCGCCCAAAGATCCATCAATCTTTGATAAATTGATTACTTCCAGTCCATCGCCTTGAGGAGGTCTTCCACCATCACCAGCAAAAACGATCAGCGTTCGATGAGAGCCCAACCCCTCAACTTCAACTCGAGGTGTCATTCCATGAGTCCAGGCGGCAAGAAGATAAGGACTATACTCGCCGAGCATAGCTAGTGAATGATTCTCCTTATCCTCGTTTCGCACATTCCTTGCGCTCGGAGCTCGCATTCTGAACAAGTGAACCGTACGTACACCGTTAAGTTCAGTTATAGCAGGAACCGTCTCTTCAACCGGTGAGCTGTAACCACTCAGCATAGGATCACCAAACGTAACTAATCGTTGCGTTGCGCCTCCTTCACGCTTCCACAACTTCCTGGCACGAAATTCTCGGTCGATGAGTTGGGGAATCAGTTTTTCTGCCCCGTGAACAATCATATCAAACTCCCAACCTGGCACCTTAGGTCTCAAGTAATCCAAGAACTCGTCGAGGCAACGAGCAAAATCCTGCCTTGCTTCCTCGGGAGTTTTGACTGTGAACAATGCACTCGTCCTCACCATTCTCATCAGGCGCGCCCAAGAGTCAGACTGAAATTCAGGCCGTGGAAAAATTCGCTCTGCTGTAGCCCGAAATCCACACTGCAATACCGATTTAATCTCGTGAGGGCGTAGCGAGGGTAAGTTGATCTTCACCAAGTCTTTGGCGTGAGTCACAGTATTGGGTTGTGCTGGCAAGAATGAAGCCTCAGAGCTTTGCTTGAGCTTGAAATCTCTAGGGTGAAGCAACTCAGTATCTGTCGGATACAGGTCTCTTCGCAAATGAATATGCGTAGTTGCACTGGGGACTGCCACCTGAACTTCCTCCAAGTAGAAAGCAGGAACAGATTCAGATTCCGCATCTTCCATAGACGCTGGATAACTCAAATAAAGTCCCTTTTGAGCAGCACAACACACTCGATAAAAAAGGTCTCTTTCTCCTTTTGCTTCATCAAATGAATTCAGGAGTTGAGATCCTCCAAGTTTTTCACTGAGAGTGGCTCGCTCCGCGTCACTCAATATGGGTTCCTCAGACCTACGTCGAGGAAATGTACCCTCAAGCATCCCCAAGACAAGAAGGTAATCAACATCGTAAAGTTCAGCCGGCTCATTAACCACCTTGATTCCAAACTCACTGTCTACGCCACCCGAAGGTTGACTAACCGTTGCATGTTCTAGAATTTTCAAACTGTGGTCTAACCACTGACGAAAAGAAACAGGTTCGCACTCAGCAGCTCGCCAAACCACCGCATCTTGCCCCAAATGCGAGAGCATCGAAGTAAAGGCACGTTGATCTCGTTCATGAGTAGGCGACTCGGGAATTTTCGGAAACACGGGAGAAGTTTCAATGAAACTACGAAGCCACGAATGCCAATCCACAGGTGTTCGATCCTGTCGAATCGCATCTTCTCTGCTCAAAAGTAAGTGGCGAATAACTGAAGTCAAAAAGTCACCTTGAGTACCGTCACCGTTCCCATTTAGCAAAGAGTCAATATGTACTGGTTCAGTCGACTGTCCAAACAAAGTTCCACTTAAATCACCCAATTCAAAATTTTCAACAGTATCAGCAACAAGTTCTCTCAGCCTGCCCCATTGGTTGTTTGAATAAGAATGAGCTTCCTCAATCCTAGGATCTTTCCCA
>JAPLCS010000268.1 GCA_026392145.1 Fimbriimonadales bacterium
ATTTGGAGGGCTCTGCACGGTTGGGAATTAGATTCGATTCAGCTTGCCAAACTTGGGCAAATATGTGAGAACCAGTTTGTGGGTGTTAACAGCGGAATAATGGACCAGATGGCTTCTGCTTGTGGGAGGAAGAATCAAGCATTGAAGATCGATACTCGTTCTTTGGAGATTAAATATGCAAGTGTTCCGGACGAATATGCTGTGCTGATTTTAGATACGAAAAAATCTCGAGAACTGGCAGGCTCTGCTTACAATATTCGGCGGGCTCAATGCGAGGAGGCAGCAAGCATTATGGGAGTCTCATTGTTGCGAGATGCGAGTTTAGAAATGCTTGTTGCACACAAGTCACGTATGGATGCAGTGGTCTATCGGCGAGCTAAGCATGTGATTACCGAAGATGCTCGAACAAAAGCATTTACTCAAGCATTGGCTCACCATGACGAAAACGGAGTTTTCGCTCTGATGAGAGGCTCTCATGTATCACTTCAGCAGGACTTTGAGGTGTCTTGTTTTGAGCTCGATTCTATGGTTGAAAGTGCGTGGCTTTCTCCAGGAATTGTGGGAGCAAGAATGACCGGTGCAGGCTTTGGAGGTTGTGCCGTTGCTCTGGTAAAGGCTCATCTCGTTGAAGAATTTGCTACTTGTTGCCTCGAGAGGTACCAAGAATTGACAGGAAAGCAGGGTGCCATTATGGTTTGCCAAGTTGCTGATGGGGCAAGAGTACTTGCCCCATCAAATTGAATTTGAGAAACTATTTAAGTTAGTGCCAGTCGGAGCAGACTTCAACCCACGTTTGGAATTCGGCTCCTTGATAGATTGCTTCCATGACCGCATCTCTTTGTGCCGCTTCTTTGGGTGTGACAAGGGTAACTTGTTTGCCTTCGAGATGGTCTAGGAATGCATCGAATCCAGCTGGTTGAGCTTCATCGAGCTTATCAACTTTTTCTAGCTTGCCGTCTGCGCCAGCAAGCATCAAGTCAGAACCCAAAAGTGCATGGCCTTTGGTTCCCATCACTTGAATTCTATAGGGGTCTGCGACATCATCCCAAGCTGCGGCAAGCGTACCGATTGTGCCGCTAGCAAACTTCAGAATCGCTTCACCCGTTTCTTCACATCCAGGGTAACGAGCTGTGCCGTTATCGAATGCACCAGTTGCGGCTTTTACGCCCCCGAAAAGCCAAATAAGAAGGTCCAGTACGTGAGTACCGAGGTCACCGTAGGCACCGACCCCTGATTGTGATCGGTCTGCCATCCAACGCCACTCACCGTCGAACCAGCCGCCGATTGCACCACTGTGGCAGTTGGAAGCTCGAACACGCGTAATTTTTCCAAAAAAATCTTCTTCGATCTTTTTCTTCAGTGTTTGGACTCCAGCGCCCCCTCGGCTGAAGTAGCCCGTTTGAAAAGTAATTTTATTGTCTTCTAATAGTGTGTAAATTGCTTGGGATTGACTCGAATTGAATCCCATTGGTTTTTCGATGAAAATTGGTTTGCCCGCTTTTACTAATTTCTCAACCAACCCGAGGTGATGTACCGTTTCAGAGCACACGATATAACCGTCGACTGAACGGTCTGCGACAAGCGCTTCCACCGTCTTCACTTCTCCTCCCAGGTTTTTGGCGTTCTTTTCAGCCCTTGCTTGGTCGTGATCCCAAACTCCAGCACATGTATGCTTTCGCTTTAGAACTACATTAGAAAATCCAGGAGTATGAATATGGGCGGTACCAACCCATGCGAGGTGAACAGACTTCTCCGACATGTGTGGCAGTTTATCTGAAGGGAGAATCGAATTTTTAGCAAATGCATGGTATTTACGAGTAGGGAATTAGTGGATATAATGCGCGTGTGGAACGACCGCGATTTGAGATTGAGACTAGTACCCTGAAATTGGCTTTTGTTGGAGTGTTGGCGCTTTCAGCATTCCAAGCCATGGCACAGACACTTCAACCTGTTTCTTGGAAGAGTGTCAAGGTGCAGGACAAGTTTTGGAAACCACGACAGGACGCGTTGTTTACACACACTCTGCCTGAGCAATTTGAGCAGCTTGTTCTTAACAAGTACAAACAGAATTTTGAGCGGGCTGGTCGCCGAGAAAAAGGTGGATATGTCGGCTACGTTTTTAATGATTCTGATGTTTACAAAGTGCTTGAGGCGGCTTCCTATGCCTTGGGAATTCGGCGAGACGTCAAGGTTGAACAACAACTCGATGAGTGGATTGGGCTGTTGGAGAAGGCACAGGAACCCGATGGCTACTTGAACTGCTATTTTCAGCTAAATGAACCAGATCGTAAATGGACAAATTTGAGAGACCAGCACGAATTGTATTGTGCAGGTCATTTATTTGAAGCTGCAGCTGCCCATTTCGAGGCGACTGGTAAAAAGTCCTTTTTGAATGTGGCTACTAAACTTGCCAATCATTTGGTCGCCCGATTTGGTGAGGGTAAGAGAATGGGTTATCCCGGTCATCCAGAATGTGAACTTGCTTTGATGAAGTTGTGGCGAGTTACAGGAGACAAGAATTACTATAACCTTGCCAAATTCTTTATTGATAAGAGAGGTTCAAAGTTTTTTGCTACCGAGCACAATACACCGCAGAGTCAATATGAGGGCGTTTACTGGAGCGATCATAAGCCTATTCGAGAAATGAGTTCAATTGAGGGCCATGCAGTAAGAGCTGCTTATCTATTTTCTGGAACGGCAGATATAGCCCATGAAACCGGGGACAAACAACTCATTTCCGCTCTTGATAGAGTTTGGAAGTCCACGACTGAGCGAAGAATGTTTATTACTGGTGGTCTCGGTCCTTCTGGCAGTAATG
>JAPLCS010000198.1 GCA_026392145.1 Fimbriimonadales bacterium
CCATTACTAAGATGATTGCCCTTGCCTAGATTCAGAATCAGGAAATTACTCTTGATTTTGCAGAGAAGTTAGTTGAGAAATACTATCAGGCAGATTATTCAAAGCCGGGATTCCAGAAAATTGCTTTGGCCGTTTCAGAGAGGTTCAATGTTTCTATGGATGAAATGAAGGGACCCTCTCGCAAGGCGCCTGTTGTTCACGCGCGACACATTGCGATTTACCTGACGAGGAGAATCACGGGTGACTCGTGGAAGCATATCGGTTCTCACCTGGGGAACCGTGACCACACATCAATCATGCATGGTTATCAGAAAATTGATGACATGCTTCACCATGATAAAGATCTTTTGGCTCAAGTGAAATTCCTCAAGAAGCAACTTGAAGATCAATAATTTGTAGGGTCTTGGTTGAGGTTAGTGATAGACTGGCAACATGCTTTCGGTCTTGGCATCTCTCGTAATTGGTCAGGCAACAACCCAAAAAATGGGTACGCCTATCTATTTGTTTAACACTCGAGACTTGAAAGGCTGGCACGCTGATGTTCCGGAACGAGACAAAAAGCCAACAGCGAGAATGCCCTTTATTGTTCGGGACAAAAAGCTGGTGAGCCTAGGGACTCCCGGTGGGCATTTGATTACTGACCGAGTTTATGAAAATTATCGGCTTGAGATTGAATACAGATTCTCTGCAACACCAGGAAACTGTGGAGTGCTCGTACATGCCTCAACTCCCCGCAGGTTATATGAAATGTTTCCTCAGTCCATGGAAGTTCAAATGCAAAGTGGAGATGCGGGTGACTTTTGGTGCATAGGAGAAGATATTGTTGTGCCGGACATGGAGAAGCGGCGAGGACCCAAAAAGACTTGGGGAGTTACTGAGGATAAGTCACGGAGAATCGTAAATCTTACAGACGGCTCTGAGAACAAAGTGGGTGAATGGAACAAGATGGTCATTGACTGTGTCGGTGATTCTGTCAAAGTTTGGGTGAACGATACGTTGGTCAATGAGGGAACTAATTGCACCGCGAAGCGGGGACAGGTTGCTATTCAAGCTGAAGGCTCCGAAGTAGAGTTTAGGAAAATATGGCTCTATCCATTTCGAAAGTAAGCGGCCTACTTTTAGAATTTGTGCAAAATGTGATTCGTAGAGCGGATTGATTTCGCCTTTACGTTTTTTGTTGCGTCTGTTTTTCTCTCTCAGTCAGTTTGGGTAAGTAAATGACCGTTGGATTAGAATCAGTCACATCTGATTCATCAGCACAATATTCAATTTTTATGTGCTTACCGTCGAAGCTGTATTTGATGGGCTTTTCTGAAAAGGGATTGATGAGTTTAGAGGTGTCGATTGCCTTCGGAATAGTGGGTGGAGTAAGGGCTTGAATGATCAGTCTGTAGGCTTGATCTCGGGCTTCAAATCGTTTTGCGGTTGAGAGTGGAGTCTCCGAACCTATAAGAGAAGAATAAATTTTGGAAGCAGTAGGAAACGCTAGTAAGCCCGTGAACAGTTTTTGATTTGCGATTTCAATGGCAGCCGATTGTTCATTTTCAGGACGTTTCAGAGCCTGCCACTTTTCTATCAGAGCTTTTCGAATACTTATCCGAGCTTCGTTTTGATTAAATAAGAGTGTGAAAAGTTTATTGGCTGGAGCTACGTCTGACTCTGATATTCCTAAACTTTCTCTCCCTTCTTTGGTTTCGCATGTTTCAATGAGAGTGGTTACATCGATGTATTCGGTGATAAGGAACTTTTTAGAGTCAAAGTGTGGAGAAACATTTACCAGTTCTGTGAGTTCTTGTAAGTAAGGCTGTTTGTCTTTCACCTTTAGACAGTCATTTGATATTGAGGTGAATTCGATACTAAGAAGTGATTGTGCGACCAAAGCAGTCAGGGCTACTGGTTGGTCTAGTAAGTGTGTAATTACCTTTCGAACCATTTGATAGTCGGTGATTGCTGCCGAATGTCGTCCATTTTTGGAATGCATACTTGCGCGTTGACAAATGAGCTTCGTTAATCCTTTTAGAGGAGCTAATTCTGGGAAAAGTACGGCGGCACCTTGATTCCAGTCCTTGCTCCACCTCGCCCCTTTTTTTTGAGAGGCATTTTGAAATAGTTCTAACTCCTTTGAAAAAGCGTTGAGATACTCAGGAAGTTTTTCTGCCGGTATGGATTTGTACATATCCTTACCCTTGGACGATTTGCTGTAAGTTTTTTGGATTTCCCAGTAGAGAGGGTAGGCATCATCGACGGTTGCGACTTTGGGAAGTAGCTCATCCATTTCACGGCGATTCGTTGGAATTCCCTCTTTGTGTGCAAGTAAGTCTTGCTCTTGAATCCTAGAGAGTATTTTTTTGTGTTGAAGGGTTGTGATGCCAAACCAAAGGGAACTCGCTATCGCGAGCCCCCCTATGGTGAACATGAGTAATCGCTTTGGAACTGCTCTCATGTTTTTTCAATGATTCGATGAAGTGATTTCAACCTAGATTCGGCAAAGTTTATAGGCTGCTTCAAGCGAGGTCATCGCGTCCTTTCGAGGAATGAACTCTTGTCCTAGATATCCTTTGAATCCGGTATCCACAATCGCCTGCACGATTCTGCGGTAATTAAGTTCTTGTGTCTCATCGATTTCCGCGCGGCCGGGGTTACCACCAGTGTGATAGTGACCAATGTATTGGTGGTGCTTTTCGATGGTGCGAATGACATCGCCTTCCATGATTTGCATGTGATAAATGTCATAAAGCAACTTAAATCGGTCGGAACCCACTTGTTTGCATAGTTCCACTCCCCACTCGGTGTGGTCACACATGTAGTCCTTGTGATCAACCTTGCTGTTCAACAGTTCCATGATCACGGTTACTCCATGTTTTTCAGCAATTGGCATGATTCTTCTTAGTCCATCCGCACAATTTTTAAGCCCTTCTGCATCTGGCATCCCACGTCGATTCCCTGAGAAGACAATCATTTGAGGAATACCTGCGGCAGCGACAAGCGGAATAAGGCGCTCGGAACCAGCTACAAACTTATCGTGATCCTTCGGATTGTTCCATCCGTATCCAATGCTTGTCGGACCGTTGGCCACTGCACACACAAGTCCTGCATCAGAAACAGTTTTCCAGTCATTCTCGCTCAGTAGCTCGACAGATTGATAACCCATTTTTTTTGCTTTACTGCAAAGGTCTTTTATGCTCATTCCGCCGTAACACCATTGGCAGACGGATTGTTTAATCTTTTCTGGTTGTGATTGAGCTGTGTTGATGGTGGGCTCTTCTGCTCGAGATAAACCTGCAATTCCAGTTGCTGCCACGGCTGCGACTGCACCTAATGCTTCTCGCCGTGAGATCTTATTTTGATCCATGCTGAAGAATAGCCGATTTTATGCAGAAATGAATCGCAAGGTTTTTGCGTCAGCATCGATTTCTACTTCGGCTCCAATCGGTAGTGTGAGCTTGTCTGGAATATGCCCTGCATAAAGGCCTGAAAAGATTGGAACTTGAATCCATGAACTCAGATGATCAAAGACTTCTTCCATTGAAAAATCTGGTCTCTCATCTGGTGTGGAATCTGGCTTTGGTAATCGAAAATCTCCAATCACAATTCCCCTCAGTTCGTTTAGGCAACCTCTCAGCCATAGACTTGTCAACATTCGGTCAACTCGGTACGGTGCCTCGGCAATGTCCTCGATGAAAAGAATGGCATCTTTGAACTCAGGTCCGTATTGAGTGTTGGCGCAAGGTTCAATGAGGCTTAGATTTCCTC
>JAPLCS010000237.1 GCA_026392145.1 Fimbriimonadales bacterium
AGCCTGAACACGAACTTCATACTGCTGGCGTGGAACAACTTTGCGAAGTTGCTCTACCATAGCACGACCTCGATTATAAGAGAATGATTTGTGAACAATAAACGAGAGAGCGTCGACAATGTCACCATTCAAGAGGATATCTAGCTTGACAAGGTCAGACGGTTGGTATTCGGCCAAATCATAATCGAACGAAGCGTAGCCACGGGTGTTTGATTTCAGCTTGTCAAAGAAATCCAAAAGGATTTCACCTAAGGGAAGCGTGTAGTACAAAATTACTCGCTGTGGAGTTGGATACTCTGTCTTTAAATAGGTCCCTCTTCGCTCCTGGCACAAAGTCATTACAGCACCAACGTATTCGTTCGGCACCATGATGGTTGCTTTTACAGTTGGTTCTTCGATTCCAAGAATTTCGTTCGCATCTGGGAACTCACTTGGGTTTGAAATATGTAGTCGGTCGCCATTCTTCTTGATAACAATATAGTCAACGCTTGGAGCGGTCAAGATAAGGTCTAAATTGAATTCTCTCTCAAGTCGCTCACGGGCAATTTCCATATGGAGCAACCCAAGAAATCCACATCGAAATCCAAAACCAAGAGCAGCAGAGGTTTCTGGTTCAAAGTCGAGAGAAGCATCGTTTAGCCTCAATTTTTCGATAGCATCTCGAAGGTCTTCATATTGATCTCCATCTGAGGGATACAACCCACAAAAAACCATACTAAGGGCTTTTCTATATCCTGGCAATGGGTTATCTGATGGATTCTCTTTAAGAGTGACCGTATCGCCAACTTGAGCATCACCAATAGATTTCATGGCGGCAGAGATAAATCCTACTTCACCACAATTGAGCCCATCATTAACCTTAAGACTAGGTGAAAAGTGGCCTGTAGAATCCACAACGTAGTCCTTGCCAGACGCCATCATTTGAATTCTGTCGCCCTTTTTGATTTTCCCGTCCATGACCCGTATGTAGGCAACGGCACCCTGATAGGCATCAAAGTGACTGTCGTAAATCAAAGCCCGTAATGGCTTGGTTTCGTCACCTGCTGGAGCTGGAATTCGGTGAACAATTGCTTCGAGGACTTCATCAATACCAATTCCCGCTTTAGCAGAACATGGAATCGCATCACTCGCATCTACAGCAACCGCCATTTCGATTTCCTCTTTTGCTCGGTCAATGTCAGCATGCGGAAGATCTATTTTGTTAATAACCGGAACAATTTCAAGGTTCTGGTTCATTGCCATGTTAGCATTGGCAATAGTTTGCGCCTCAACACCTTGGCTAGCATCAACTACCAACAATGCACCTTCACACGCCGCAAGCGCCCGTGAAACTTCGTAAGTAAAGTCGACGTGACCCGGAGTGTCAATTAAATTGAGTTCGTACTCAAGCCCGTCCTTGGCTACGTACAGAAGGCGGACCGCAGCCATCTTTATCGTAATTCCTCGTTCTCGCTCAATGTCCATTGAGTCCAACATTTGTTCTTGAGCCGTACCACGAATGGCACCACATCGCTCGATCAATCGATCGGCGAGCGTTGATTTTCCGTGGTCGATATGCGCGATAATGCAGAAATTGCGGATGCGCGACTGGTCCATAACTGATTCCGGGGAACCCACTCAGTATACCTTTCAAGCTTAGTCAAGAATCGGCTAGGCTTAGTTAGTCAAATCAGTAGGGAGCATATGCTCCATCTTATCTCGCTTAGTAGCCATATACTTTGTTCTGTGCTCATCTGGCTCTGCAATGATTGGCACGAATTCAACGATTTCAAGGCCATAACCTTGCAGACCTGCCCGCTTTGAAGGGTTGTTAGTCATTAATTTAATCTTGTGTATTCCAAGATCTGCCAATAACTGAGCACCCAGCGAGTAATCACGAGCATCAGCCTTAAATCCTAGCGCAAGATTGGCTTCCACAGTATCCATTCCTTGGTCCTGTAGTTCATAGGCACGAAGCTTGTTAATCAAGCCAATCCCACGCCCTTCTTGTTGGATGTACACAACCACTCCACGGCCCTCAGATTCAATTGATTGCAAAGCAAGAACAAGCTGTTCTCCACAATCGCATCTTAACGAGCCAAGCAAATCACCAGTCAAACAAGAACTATGCATTCGCACCAGAACGGGATCCTCAGTGCAAACGTCACCTTTCACAATTGCGACGTAAGGATCTCTGTCCACTGTGGGCTCATATGCATAAAGCTGGAAATGACCAAACTTTGTTGGGAAATCGATTGGCCCAGCTCGACGCTCAATAAGCTTCTCATGGTGGCGACGGTAGGCAATTAGGTCAGCTATGGTAACGATAATCAGATCATGTTCTTCAGCAAATGGAACAAGATTGTCAAGTCGCATCATTGACCCATCTTCGTTCAAAATTTCGCACCCAACTCCAGCTGGCTTAAAACCGGCCATCTTGCAAAGATCGACAATGGCCTCCGTGTGCCCCGCTCGTACTAACACCCCACCTTCCTCGGCACGTAGAGGAATGATGTGACCAGGTCGTCCCAAGTCTGATGGCGTTGCTTGATCATCAACAAAAACCTTAGCTGTGAGAGCTCTATCAAAGGCACTAACTCCCGTCGTTGCTCCTACAATTGCATCAACGGTTTCTGCCATCGCCGTTCCATGGCGAGCAGTATTTTGCTTGGTCATCATCGGAATTTGAAGTTGAGCAAGCCGCTCGGCAGTCGTGGGAATAAAAGGTACACCTCGACCAAATTTAATCATGAAATTCATGATTTCAGGTGTACAGCACTCTGCAGCTACGACCAAATCGCCTTCATTCTCTCGGTCTGGATCATCGACAACGATAATCATCTTGCCACGTTTTAGTTCTTCGAGAGCTTGAGGAATAGTCGCAAAATTCATGAGACATTCATATTGTACGCCCCGAACATCCGAATCAATTCACATTCTGGATGCGAGCATCCAAGAGAAGGTGCTCAGAATTAGTAGTAACCGTTACTTGTCTTCACCGCACTATCAATCCACAGCGCAGTAAATCTTTTCAAGGATTCTTCGTTGGCATTCATAACTGGAATAACTCGAATAAAGGCGCCCTCATCGTCTTTACCAAAGTTTTTGAACTTGTACAACATCATCTTTAATTTCACTTGATGAATGTCACCAAAGTAACCCTGAGTGGTCCGGAAGAAATAGAGTGCCAACTTTTTCTCGCCATTTTGCTCCATGTCCACGAGTGTCACCGGAACGATTCCACGAGAGTTTGTCTCAACAGCAGAAAGTCGCTGGTTGGTTATATTCCATCCCTGAGCAGTAAAGCAAACCTGGGGATCATGAAAGCTTTCTTTGCTCCTGCTCGCAATTGCTACCACATCAAACTGCTCAGTTTCCTTGGAAAACACTCTGGCAACAATCGCCCAAGGATGAAGTGTCTTGTAAACATCGTCGCCAAGCTCATATGAAACTGACTTGCCAGGTTCCAATTCTGTGATGAAGCCCGCCAGATTTAGTGGAAGCATATTTTCAATTTCCGATCTACTCCGCTCAACTTGGGATGGTCGAGGCGCAAAATTGAGCCCTAGTCCGTATAGAACCAGAACTGTGGCGACTTGCATCAACTGCTTTCTCATCCGTTCCACCCAAAAACTTTCGCAAACTTAAACAAAACAAAAAAGCAAAGTACGAGCATAATCATCCCGCTGTAGTCATGAAATTGCACCGCCGCTTCTCTACCGTTCCACTCTCCAACCATTCCAATGAGGGCGATTCTCAAGCCGTTCATCAAAAGACAAAGCGGGACTACCAACATCGCCATGAGAATATTGAATAGCCAACCTGCTCGCGCGATAAGAATAAAGTGGCATGTAAGACAAGTAACGGCAACCATAAGTTTGAGCCCACTGCAAGGCACTGCAACGTTTAATGTAAAGGTGTTGAGCTGAATATCTGTTGGCGAAAGTTTCATCGGATTGAATCCGCTTAGCTTCAAAATGGTGAGGGCAACCGTAGATGACAAAACCTGCAATGGATTAGTGTAACCATCAATTAAGGAACCCCACAAAGGGAGAGCAAACGCAACGAATGCGATTGGCAATGACAAAACAAGTGCTTTTCGAAAACCAAAAATCAACCAGCAAATAACGAGACTAATAATGATAAAAAGGCATGATTGTACGGCCCAAAACTCTCCAGTCACGGCTAAATACTGAGCGGCAAGTAGCGGAACTAAGAACAACCATGCAATTGCAGATGGCTTAAAATCAACCTTGTCCCACAGATTCTTCCGAGCTCTAATTTGCCATGCAACTAGGAGTGGGACAATAAATCCATGACTGTAATAATCGTTTGTCTTCCATTGCAGAAAGGCGCCTTTGGTCAACGTCCAAAATGTC
>JAPLCS010000114.1 GCA_026392145.1 Fimbriimonadales bacterium
GGCATCCTCTTATCCTTATTTACTGTGACACTTCGCCAGGATCAAATCGTCATAGGAACAGCAATCAATCTCCTCGCAATGGGAATCTGCGGAACTCTGTTTGAACGCCAAGGTGCCACTGGCAAACTCCTCAACCTTCCGGGAATTCCAAAATTTGCAGGCGGAGTTGATGCCATGCTCATCCTTCTAGTCTTGCTCGGAATGGGGACCGGCTTCATACTCTATCGAACTTCTCTCGGACTGAAAATTAGAGCCGCTGGCGAATATCCTCCCGCTCTCGAAGCCGCAGGTTTCTCCGCTGCCTCCATGCGTTATCTCGCCCTCACCTACTCTGGTCTACTCGGCGGGCTTGGAGGAGCATATCTTTCACTTGGAATTGCGCAATCCTTCGCGACCGACATGGTTGCTGGCCGGGGATTTGTCGCAATAGCGATGGTAACCTTTGCTAGGTGGAAACCGATAGGCATCATCCTCTCCGCGTTGCTAGTTGGAATCTTTGAAACTCTTCAATACGAACTACAACTCACAGGCATTGCTGTGCCCAAAGCCCTTCTCCTCATGCTTCCCTACGTTGCAACTCTCGCAATCCTAATCATCGTAGGAAAGGGTGCAAAGCCCCCTCAATCCCTAGGAAAACCACTTTAACACCGCTATGTCTCAAACCCAAATGAAAATGACCCGGAAAATCACATTTAGCAGTGGTCATCGGTACTGGTTTAACCACGTGAGCGAAGTGGAAAACAGGTTACTTTTTGGTGAATGGGGATCACCATTCTCCCACGGTCACAACTATGTCCTAGACGTTGAAGTCGCTGGCACGGTAACACCAGAAAATGGGATGATCGTCAACATTAAAGACGTCGATGCAGTGCTCAAAAAACAATTGCTCCCACAATTTGCCAATCGGAGCATGAACGATGAAATCGAATACTTCAAAACACATGCCCCATGTGTTGAAAACATCCTCCACTATCTGTGGAAAGAAATCAATCGAATTGGTCTGCCACAAGAGTGCTCACTCACTCACCTCAAACTCGAAGAGACACCGCTTTTTTATGGAGAATACGACGGAATGAAAACCACCCTCACTCGAATTTACGAATTTGCTGCGTCCCACAGGCTGGACTCGCCGCATCTTTCACCCGAAGAAAACATCGCAATCTATTCAAAATGTAACAATATTGCCGGTCACGGTCACAACTATCTCCTCGAAGTCACGATAAGCGGAACACCAGACCCAAAGACGGGTTTCATCTGCTCATTCGGCGACTTAGATTCAGCCGTACATGAACATGTAGTCGACCGGTACGACCACAAAAACCTTGATGTAGATGTCCCTGAGTTCCAAGGGGTCATCACCACTTCAGAAAACGTTGCTCAGGAAATTTTCAAACGACTCAAAGATACAATTCCAGGCACCCTTCAGCGCATCCGACTCCACGAGACTGCTCGTAATATCTTCGAAGTCACATCATAGATTGGTAACCGCATAGCTCTCAATCCTTCCTGTGACCACAAAATAGTGGCAAATGTTTATTAACTTGATTGACGATTGATAAGTTCTGCCCTAAAGTAGGGGTATGGATTCAAAAAATGGATTTGTAAGAATGTCAGTCAGCGAATTCAAAACATGGATTCGCCAGCAATCAACCTCCCGAACAATCACTCACATTCAAGAGCACCACACCTGGCTACCAAGCTACGCGCAGTTCAAAGGAAACAACCACTTTGAAATGCAATTAGGCATGAAAAACAGCCATGTGCAAGGAAACGGTTGGTCAGATATCGGACAGCATTTTTCCATCTTTCCCGACGGAATGGTCGTCACCGGCAGACCACTAAACAGCAGTCCAGCCTGCATCGCTGGTCATAACTCCGGAGGCATTTGTATCGAAAACGTTGGCAACTTTGATTCTGGAAAAGATATCATGACCGCGGCCCAGTCAGATGCCATCGTGGCAATTACCGCACTACTATGCGAGAGGTACAAACTGGATATAAATGACATCAACATCGTCTATCACCACTGGTTCGATTCCTCCGGAAACCGAACCACCACTCACCCCGTAAAATCCTGTCCAGGAACCGCTTTTTTTGGTGGAAACGACCTAAGCAATGCCGAAACAAACTTCTTTCCGTTAGTTGCAAATTACTTGTCGAATTCCCAACCAGAAGTTCTCAA
>JAPLCS010000094.1 GCA_026392145.1 Fimbriimonadales bacterium
ATCGCTGCGGGTCTTGGGTGGGTCATAAGCAAAACCAAATCCTTTAACGGAAGCGAAACCATCAATGATGCCCGAACAAACGGAACACCACGTAAACTCCAGGGAATCAAACTTGGCTCCAAGCGACTCCTCGCACCGGGCATGAAAGTTTTTGTCAACGAATTAGAAGTCGGCGATGTTTCAAGCGGGGTGGTCTCACCTTTGCTGGATACAGGAATTGCCTTTGCATTCATGGACAGCAACATCGCTCTTGGCACAGAGTGCTCCATAGAAATTCGCGGAAAAATGGAGCCTGGAATAGTTGTTTCCAAACGATTCTTTAAGCGATCCTAATTCGTCCTAGACTACAGTCGCTCATGGAAGAATTTCGATTTAGTCTGCACACCCAGATAACAGCATTTTGGGGATCATTCATTATCGCGGCTGTTTTGTCCATTCCGATTCTGAAGCTCCTCAATCGGCTCAAGTCACGTCAGACAGTATCTCAACACGCTCCAGAAGGGCATCAGCAAAAACAGGGGACCCCAACCATGGGAGGGCTTATCATTATTGCAGGCGTACTAGGTGGTGGATTATTAACAGGCGATTTAACTGGTTCTCACTTCCCGCTCTACCTACTATTTGTGTTGTTTGCGATCATCGGGTTTGTCGATGATTATGTAGTTCCCAAACTTATGCCGGGAACACGCGGACTTGGCTGGAAACAAAAGATTTTAATGCAGTTGGTAGCCGCAACATTTTCGATGATTTTGCTAACCAATGGAAGTGTCAAGCAGTTCGATTCAATTGCTCTTGGTGTTTTTGCAATACTATTCTTCTCAAATGCTTTCAATTTTGTAGATGGTTTAGATGGGCTCGCTGGAGGAGTTTTGCTCGCAATGCTTTTTGGATTGGTAGGTGTACAAAGCGCGCTATCAATTACCAACGGACCACTGCTAATGTCACAAATCATTGCCGGAGCAACCCTTCCATTCTTGTTCTGGAACGCTCCAAAAGCCAGAGTTTTCATGGGTGATGTAGGTTCACTTGCCATCGGTTCATTCTTAGGAGCGTCATTCTTTGCGGGATCTCGAAGTTCAACTCCAATGGCAATTACCCCATACGGATACTTGGCACTGTTCCTCTGGTCGTTCGTCATGATTGCCGAACTGGTTCCGGTTCCACTCCAAATCGCAAGCGTGAAACTGCGCAAAAAGAAACTCTTCCCCTACACACCTATCCACCATGCCTTTGAAAAGGCAGGCTGGCCAGAAACCAGAGTTGTATTCATGTTTGTCATTGTTCAAGTTTGTTGCTCTGTCGCAGCCCAACAATTGGGACAACTTCAACAACTTGAGACCATGGTCGCTGTCTCAAACCGCTAACATTCGATGACTGACATAATCTCCCCAACTCAACAAAACCAAGAAACTTACGCTGTTTTTGGGTTGGGGAGAAGCGGTTTAGCAATCGCCAAAGCTGTGCTCTCTATGGGCTCAGAAGTCACCATCTACGACGAAAAACCAGCCGACCAAATTCCTAAAGCTGACCTCATTGAGGAAGCCAGAACAGTTGGAGCCAAACTTGTTTTAGGCTCTCCCTTTCCGAACACACTTTCTGAATCAATCGTAGTCACGAACCCTGCGATTGACCATCGGCATCCAGCGCTCCAATCACTGTCAAAAAGTTCCACTCAGGTCATCAGTGAAGTTGAGTTCGCCTTTCGAATATCAAAGGCACCCATCATCGCAGTAACTGGCACAAACGGCAAAAGCACTACAGTGGCAATGATTACTCATGGGCTTCAATCTGCGGGCATCGATGCGGTGCTCTGCGGAAATATCTTTGGTTCAGGATTGAATGAGCAACCGCTAACGTCAGCAGCAGACCATTCGACTTCCAATCAAGTGCTTATAGCCGAAGTCTCCTCATTTCAACTTGAATGGCTCATTACATTCAAGCCAATTGTCTCAGTCATCACGTCACTCTCTCCGGATCATCTGGACAGATACAATTCGTTCCAAAGTTACGCTGATACCAAGTGGCAAATCTGTGAATTCCAAGACTCCTCGGACCTTCTTCTTCTTGGTCCCGAAGTTGATATAAGGTCAACAAAGGCGCGAATTCTTAGACCTCATTTGTTCGCATCCATCGAAGACTGGAGAGCAAATTCACGAATCTCCGATTTTCTTCCCGAGGCAACCAACGCAAAAGAGACTCTTCCAAAGGTTTTAGGCAATCACAACCTCACAAATCTTGAACTTGCCTTCCTAGCCTGCGAGGACTATCTTCACCGCTTCGGAGAACCGCACAAACTTATCGCAGTGGCAGAAGCACTACTCAATTTCCCGGGAATCTCACACAGACTGGAATTTGTCGCCGAATACAAAGGAGTTAAATTCATCAACAATTCAATGTGCACTAACCCAGCCGCCGTGATTTCCTCTTTGAAAGCGGTAGAAAACACATCGACCAAATCTATTCATTTATTGGTAGGTGGAGTCAATAAAGACCTTGATTTCACACCATTAGTAACTTACTTAGTCTCACATCCTCAACCTGTATATCTTTTCGGTCGAGACGCTTCACAAATCAAAGAACTTTTTGATGAAAAAGCTCAACAAAATTATCAGGTTTATAGTACGATTAACGAAGCGTTTAACGCTGCTGCATCTGTCGCAAAGGATGGTGACATTGTGATGCTTGCTCCAGGATGTGCGAGCATGGATCAGTTCACCGATTTCCGACAGAGAGGTGATGTTTTTCGCTCTCTCGCCAAGGACTGGTCAGAATGAGACAATCAAGGAAGAAATCTACGAGAAAACCAATATTCTCCCGCGCAAAATCAGCGGGAAACGCTTCAACGTGGATTTCTCGATTGAAAGCTCAGATTTCTAAATTTTGGGCCGCAGTCCCCGCTGGTACAGACAACACCCTACTGTTCCTTGCCCTTGTTACCACCGTACTCGGCTTAGTCTTTATCGTAGACGCCGGTTACGTCCAGAGTATCGCTGTAAACGAAACCATCGTTCCACCCGCCTTCGTTTCCCAGGTAAAAGCCTTGCTGATTTCGGCAGTTGCCTATGCGGTTGTCAGAAGAATAAGACCTGACTGGATTCAAAAAAATGCAAAAGGCATCATTCTGGTCATCATCGGATTGCTCATTGCAGTAGAACTGGTAGGGACGTCTCAAAACGGTGCAAAGCGCTGGCTAGGACCAACCTCAATGGCACTCCAACCCGCAGAGTTTGCCAAACTTGGAATCATCATCTACCTCGCGAGCGTGCTCTGCACCAAAAAAGCATGGGACGAAACGTGGGCAGAACGTCGAAAAAAACCAGGATTCTTTTGGCAGGTGGTCGAACCTAAATTCATTCGATTTTGGCCAGCCATCGTCGTACTGTTCGTCTGGTTCCTCATCGAGCGTGAAAAAGATCTGGGAACCGCTTCGGTAGTACTTGTAACAGCGATTGCGATGTTCTGCACAGTGCCTAAATCATGGAAATCCGTAGTTGCAGTAGCCCTTATCTTGAGTGTCGGCGTTAGTGCTTTTATCGCTAAAGAGCCGTATCGAATGCAGCGAATAACAGTGCATTCCGCTCGATGGGAAAAAGAGAACATCAACAAAGATAGTTATCAAACCATCCACAGTGAATTGGCGATGGTCAGCGGTGGAGTGATAGGAACTGGCTTCGGATCTGGACGAGCAAAGCACATGATTCCTGCGACAACAACCGACTTCATCATGGCAACAATCGCCGAAGAATGTGGCTTCTGGGGGCCAATGATATGCCTCATGCTGGTGGGGGGAATTGCATTCCGACTTCTAATGCACGCCCAAAATCAGACTGATATGTTCCGAAAGCTTGTCCTTTCAGGGGCAGCCTGGTGGATTGCAATCCAAGCAACAACCAACCTTATGATGGCAAATGCAACCCTTCCCGCCATCGGAATTCCCTTCCCCTTCATCAGTGCGGGTGGTTCAAGTTTAATGGCTCTATGGATAACTTTAGGCGTATGTGAACGAATGAGCATTTCGCCGGAACTAGAGAAAGCGGAGGCAAAAAATGCGACTCGTCATCACTGGTGGCGGCACCGGCGGGCACGTCTACCCCGCGCTTGAGGTAGCTACCTACGCCCAAGAAGAATCCGACCTCCTCTACCTTGGCTCCTTGCGAGGCATGGAAGCATCCGCTTGCGAAACAAGAGGTATCAAATTCAAAGGTTTTGCGTCTGAGCCCGTTTACAAAGTCACGAGCATCTCAGGAATAAAAGCTCTGGCACGCCTGTTTCAAGCCTCAATGGCGGCAAAAAAAGAACTCAAAATTTGGAAACCAGATATCGTCTTTTCCACCGGAGGCTACAGTTCTGCTCCCATTATGCGGGCTGCTAAGTCCCTTGGTATTCCTCTTGCTATCCATGCCTGCGACACAATACCGGGTCGGTCACTTCGCATGTTTAGTGATTACGCTGGCATAGTTACCTCTACCTTTAACGAAACCACCAGGGTCATCGGTCCAAAGGCAAAACGAACAGGGCATCCCATAAGAACTGAACTCAGACAAGCAGTTCTAAACAAAGGACATCAATCTCCTTCACAAGCAAGTAAGAAAATTCTTATCGTTGGCGGTTCCGGCGGAGCAAAATTCCTCAACGACAACATTCCAGCCGTGGCAAAACTGATGCCAGAAGTTGAATTTTTGCTATCAACAGGCAAAGCTCAATACAACACATATATGCACTCTAACCGTCGTGCCTTATCTCGAGCAACCTGCCATGATTGAAGCCCTTCAATCGAGTGACTTGGCAATTGCAAGAAGCGGAAGTGGAATCAGCGAATTCGCGATGGCAAGAATTCCCTCACTTTTAATCCCACTACCAACATCTGCCGACGACCATCAGCTTCATAATGCTATTGAGTTTATGAATTTTGGTGGGTGTTCAATCCTGATTCAACCTGAAAGCGCGGTTCAGCACTCAGGAAAATATGAGGTGGCGACTCCACAATCAATCGCCTCCACTATTCATTCGTGGCTTTCCGATCCAAACCGACAAGAAACCGCAATCAAAAACCTCGCAGAATGGGACAATCCCAACGCAACCGCTCAAATCTGGACTTCTATAAAATCGATTGCGAACCATCCTCACCATCCCGGAGGAGATCAATGAGACGACGAGCCGAGTTAGAATCGGAATTCTCACTGACTGACGCTCTAAACACCTGCCACGCTTTCTTCCTTGTAGGTATCGGTGGTGCGGGAATGAGCGCAATTGCGAGGATGCTCCACCATCGAAAATTTGTCGTCGCTGGCAGCGACTCGAATCACGGTCAAGAAACCGAGCGATTGATTGAAGAGGGATTTAATGTCGCCATTGGTCACACGGCAAGTTCAGTATCTGAATTCTGCTCCAACAACGCCTCTGTCGCGATTGTCGTTACCGATGCCGTCAGCCTAGAAACCAGCCCTGAAATTAGTGAAGCACGTCGATTAGGAATCCCCATTTTCCGGCGTTCCCAAGTCCTTGGCTGGATGCTCAGACCATACCGAATCATAGCGGTCACAGGCACGCACGGCAAAACCACAACCACCGGAATGCTTGGCGCGGGCTTAATCGCCGCTGGTCTCGACCCTCTTGTAGTAGTCGGAGCTCCAGTTATCGATTGGCAAGGTCCTGTACGAGAAGGTAACGGACCCTTTGCCGTTGTTGAGGCATGCGAGGCGTACGAGGCATATTTAGACATTGACCCCTTCGTAGTCCTACTCACTAATTTAGAGCCGGACCACCTCGACTATCACGAAACATATGAGAACCTAAGAGACAGCATGGTAAGGTTCGTGAGTAAGATTCCAACAGAGGGCGGCCTTGTGTATTGTGCCGACGATCGAGGAGCAGCAGAAATCGCAGAGCTAACCGACGTCAGATGCCTTCCGTACGGACTTTCCGACGCATGGCTTCAACAAATTTCCAACAAATTCGACTTAGGAATTGATGCCAAAAACTCAGATGCGGGCAAAGCACTTCGCCTCAACTTGCCCGGCGATCACAATCGAATGAATGCCACTGGTGCCTTAGCATCAGCTTCATTACTCACAAGCGACGACCAAGACATAGACCTAAATATGGTTGAAATGGGAATAGCTCGCTTCAACGGTGCAGAAAGACGTCTCCAGATTCTCTTGGATGGCCCCATTACAGTGGTCGATGATTACGCACATCATCCAAGCGAGATTTCGGCCTCTCTTTCCGCATTGCGTGAAAGATTTCCAAACAGAAGGCTCATCGTTGTATTCCAACCACACCTTTACTCTCGAACTGCAGAACACCTCGATGAATTTGCCTCAACCTTAAGCACGGCAGATCTAGTTGTTCTGACCGACATCTACCCCGCTCGAGAAGCTCCCATCCCCGGCGTAAGCAGTGCACGTATCGCCGAAAAAGTAACGGCTAAGATGCTCTATGTTCCCTCCCGTCATCTTCTCCCCCGAAAAATAAAACAGCTCCTGCAACCTGGCGACGTAGTGGTCGGTATGGGAGCCGGCACCATTCAAGAATTCAGTCCCGAACTCATTCGCGAAATGGAGCGAGACGCAAGACCACACCGAGAAGTGATCGTTTGTTATGGTGGGGATAGTTCAGAACGTGAAGTTTCAATCCTCAGCGGACGGGCTATCGGTCAAGCGCTCCGTAGAAAAGGTCACCAAGTGACAATGGTAGATATGACCGAACTACTGCTTCGCAAAGGCTCGGTTCTCGACTTCACCGGCACGATTCGACCAGATGTCGCCTTTCTTGCAGTGCACGGAACCCATGCCGAAGATGGAGCTATCCAAGGTTTATTCGAGCTCCTTCACATTCCCTACACCGGTTCTGGCATCCTTGCAAGCGCAATGGCGATTGACAAAAATAGAACCAAAAAAATCCTTGCAGACTCAGGAATTCTTGTACCCGCTGGACGGTTTTTGAGCAACGTAGCAGATATTCACATTCAAGCTCCAGCGATTGTCAAACCCAATCGAGAAGGAAGTACGGTCGGACTTACGTTCGCCAAAACTCAAGAAGATATCATCGAGGGTGTCACAAAAGCCTTGCAGTACCCAGGTGGTTGTCTAATCGAAGAGTGGATTCAGGGAATTGAAATCTCAGTTCCGGTTCTCTGTGGAAAAGCGCTCCCGCCTGTTGAAATTCGCCCCCTTGTTGGTGAGTACGACTTCGCAAATAAATACACACCAGGAGCAACTATCGAAATCTGTCCAGCTGAAATTTCCCAGTTGCTCTTGGACAGGGCTCAGAGGATTGCAGAAACAGCCCACTCGGTTCTAGGCTGCGAAGGAGCAAGCCGCACAGACATGATTGTCCGAGGAGATGAAATCTATGTCCTAGAGGTCAACACACTGCCTGGAATGACCTCCACTTCCCTGCTTCCGAACTCAGCAAAAACTGCCGGAATAAACTTTGATGACCTATGCGAAATTTTAATGGAGGATGCAATTAGTCGCCATGGCAATGCGAGCAGTTCGTAGAAGAAGAAAGAAAACCCTACCGTGGCCACCAGTGGTGTGGGGGCTAGTGATTGCTAACATCGTAGTTGCGTGTTACTACTCCAAAGTCACTGTAATCCGCCGAATCATGCTTGACGGAGTCCGAAAATCGGAACGCCAAAGACTCGACAAAGTGCTGAACGAAATTACAGGAATACCAGCCCTCAGGGTTGATCCACGCGCAGTGGAAGGCGCATTTCTCGCCCAGTCCCGAGTGGCTAAAGCTGACTTTCGCCGAAATGTTTTCGGTGGTTCCCTCTTACGCCTTGAATATCGAACTCCAATCGCCAAACTCTCTGGCTACAGTCAAACGTTTATCGATTCCAATGGAGTTATTTTCTGGGACCCGGAAGGTAGCTCAGAAGTTCCCAAACTCAAGTTGGCAAGTCCCTACCAAGTAACCGTTGGCACGATTGCAGGTGTCATTGAACTGACAAAACTTGTCAAGGCGATTAAACTGGTGCCAACCAAACTCAACAATTTATCCGTTTCATCAAACTCAATCGAAGTTGAGTATGTCAACGGAAGCGGAGTGCTACTCAACATTAACGACAGTATTGTAGTCATTGGCTTACTTGAGCAGCTAGATCAAAAGTTCGACGCACTCGCTGTCAAACTAGCCTCCAATCCAGAGCTGATTCAGGTGCCGTATGAACTCAATTTCATGAATTATCTGAACCCTAGCCAAAGATTGTTGGACAGAAAAAAGTCAAAGGTGAAACCTGAAACTGAAACAACCGTGATTGAGGA
>JAPLCS010000340.1 GCA_026392145.1 Fimbriimonadales bacterium
CAAGGCAACCGGCTCCTGGTCGCCATGGTCAATCCGCTTGATATCTTCGCTATCGATGAAATCCGACTCACCACCGGTCTTGAAGTCGAACCGCTCATCGCCATCGAAGACGATGTCAACGCAGTACTCAACCAATTTTTCCGCGGTGAATCCGAAGTCCTTGCGGGGGTGATGAAAGATTTCGACGGTACCAACGTCGAACTTCACGAAAAGTCAGACAACGAAGACGCAGCCGATGAAGCCGATGAGGCACCAATCATCCGACTCGCGAACCTCATCATTTCTCAAGCCGTTATCGACAAAGCTTCCGACATCCACATAGAACCTCAAAAAGAATGCGTCCGAGTGCGCTATCGAATTGACGGCGTGCTTTCGGACGGTATGCAACTTCCCAAAAAAGTGAACATGCCACTAACCAGCCGGTTCAAAATTATCTCCAACATGGACATCGCTGAAAAGCGGGTCCCACAAGATAACCGAATTTCTATGACCGTTTCCGGAAAAGATTACGACTTCCGGGTTTCCACCTTGCCGACCGTGTATGGCGAAAAAATCGTTATGCGGGTCCTCGACAAAGGCGGAATCAACGTGGGTCTCAATAAACTTGGATTCCTCGAACACAACCTGATGCTCCTTGAGGACATGTGCTCCCGAACATACGGAATCATTCTGGTTACAGGTCCTACAGGTTCAGGTAAGTCAACGACCCTCTACTCTGTTCTTAACCAAATCAACACCGGCGACAACAATATTATTACCATCGAAGACCCGGTTGAATACGAACTCTCTGGAATCAACCAGTGCGGTGTCAACGTCCGTGCCGGAATGACCTTTGCTGCGGGGCTGCGAGCCATGCTCCGACAAGACCCAGACGTCATCATGGTCGGTGAAATGCGCGATACCGAAACAGCGACCATCGCAATGGAAGCTGCTTTGACCGGGCACTTGGTTCTTTCCACCCTTCACACTAACGACGCACCTTCAGCCCCCACGCGACTGATGGACATGGGTGTAGAACCGTTCCTTATCTCCTCTTCAATCATCGGAATTCTTGCCCAACGACTGGTTCGTGTCTCCTGCGCAAATTGTAAGGAACCCTACCAAGTTCCCAAAAAAGACCTCATGCGATACGGGTTCCAATTACCACAAACAATGATTGATGACCCATCAGAACTTGTCACCCTTTACCGAGGTACAGGATGCGACAAATGCAAGAAATCAGGATTCAAAGGAAGGACTGGAATTCATGAACTCCTGGTACTTACCGACGATCTTCGCGACATGATTCTTAAAGAAGCCCCCGCCCACCTCTTGCGCCAAGAAGCTGTCAAAAACGGTATGAAAGTCCTGCAAGACGATGCCTTGGCAAAGGTGCTATTGGGTGTCACCACATTAGATGAAGTCGTACGGGTGATCTACGCTTAAACCTACCACCAACTTTCCGCAACTCATTCTCAAATCCTAGTGAAAATATGGAACAAGGTACTTGTGTGGGTTGCTTGAGAGCAATTTTTTATAGAACAAACCAAGCCGCTTAGGAGAAAAAAGAATGTCAGACGATTTTAATTGGAAACAATTTCTCAAAACCGATGAGGACGTAGATGCCTTCAAACAAGAAGGAACATTTATTGACCCTCGAACCGGACTCCCCATTGACCAGTCGGCAAATTCTCCCGAAGAATTACACGGTGGTAATCAATTCGTCCACGTACCTCAAGAAATCCATACAACCGAAGTTCTCGCTCCAAAGTACGTTCACGAATCTGACATCATTGTTCCAGGCTACACCACCGCCGAACTCAAACAAATCGAGGAGTATCACATCGATGATGTCCTTCGAATGGCAATAGAACGAAAGGCATCCGACATCCACATCACCGCAGGCCTTCCTCCTATGATGCGGGTTGATGGAGAAATCACACCGCTTCCTTTCCACAAGCTCACACCAAAGGACGCACGCCGACTCATCTACGAAGTTCTCACCAACGAACAACTCGAACGATTTGAAACCAAGCACGAACTTGACTTTGCACACTCAGTCCGTGACCTTGCTCGTTTCCGTTTCAACGTCTACCAACAACGCGGTTCTGTCGCAGGAGCTCTTCGTGTTATTCCTACAAAAATCCCCGCGTTCGAAAGCCTTGGGCTCCCGCAAGTCATCCGAGATGTCTGCAAAAGAACCTCAGGTCTGGTCCTGGTAACAGGTCCAACAGGATCAGGAAAAACAACCACTATCGCGTCAATGATTGACGACATTAATGACCACTTCCCTGGCCACATTCTCACCATCGAAGACCCTATCGAATACATCCACAAACACAAACGATGTATGGTTAACCAACGTGAGCTTCATAACGACACTTACTCGTTCCACGATGCACTACGAGCTGTCCTTCGAGAAGACCCTGACATCGTGCTTGTGGGTGAACTTCGAGACCTCGAAACAATCGAAGCTGCGCTTACCCTCTCAGAGACAGGACACCTCGTGTTTGGCACGCTTCATACCCGAAACGGACCTGCCACCATCGACCGAATTATCGACGTCTTCCCAAGCGATCAGCAAGACCAAATCCGAGTGCTTCTTGGTAACACTCTCGAAGCTGTTATCGCACAGCAGCTCCTTCCCAAAATGGGCGGAGGTAGATGTGCCGCTCTCGAAATAATGCTTGGTACACCTGCTATCAAGAACCTCATTCGCGAAGGAAAAACCCACCAAATGTACTCCATCATCGAAATGTCAGGCGGACATGGAATGGTCACCATGGACAAGTCTCTTGCTGACTTATACCGATCTGGAATCGTTTCACTCGATGACTGTATGATGCGGGCGATTGACAAGGACACCTTCTCACGACTGGCGAAAGGCGTCGCAGCGTAACACCGTCTCAAGCAGAAACAAGAGAATTTGGGGTATCATTTTGGCTCCCCGTGGCGGGTGTAGCTCAGGGGTTAGAGCGTCTGACTGTGACTCAGAAGGCCGTGGGTTCGAGACCCATCATCCGCCCCATCTTCTGCTTGATCTTCTTAGTTTCAGATCGTTTCTAAAAAACTTGGTACTTCAACCCTCGTCTCAGTCGCCAATGAATACTCAATCCGAACCCGAACCACAAGAGGTCACTGATTCACCGGAATCCAAGCCACTAGACACCGTTTCTGATATTGCTTCCGAGCAAAGCAAGTTTGTGATGTACCTAACCCTCGGAATCGTGGGCTTCCTAGCATTTTTCATAACCGCCCTCAGCTGCGGCCGACAATAACTTCCCGTTGGTGATTTAGGCGGGTAGTGCAGACTTAAACGGTGCCTTTGTCTTCGCAGCTACTTCCTCAAAAGTAACATCTGGCGCCAGCTCAATCAAGGTCAACCCTTCGCCGCGCTCACATTCAAAAACCGCCAGATCGGTGATAATCAAATCAACACATTGCTTTCCAGTCAATGGTAGCGAACACTCCTCAAGCACCTTAGAATCACCGGCTTTGTTCGTGTGTTCCATTACAACGACCACACGCTTAACCCCTGCAACAAGGTCCATCGCACCGCCCATTCCCTTCACCATCTTTCCAGGAATCATCCAGTTAGCCAAATCTCCCTGAGCAGATACTTCCATTGCACCAAGTATCGACAAATCGATATGTCCGCCTCGGATCATCGCAAAAGAATCGGCACTCGAAAAGTAGGAGGATCCTGGAATCGAAGTCACCGTTTGCTTTCCTGCATTGATCAAATCAGGATCTTCTTCCCCTTCAAAAGGAAACGGCCCTAAGCCAAGCATCCCATTCTCTGACTGCAAAGTCACGTCCATACCATCAGGAATAAAATTCGCAACCAAAGTTGGAATCCCAATTCCCAAATTCACATAAAAACCATCTCGGAGTTCTTTAGCTGCTCTCTGAGCAAGCTGATCTCTAGTAAATGCCATTATTTCCCATCCTTCCAGCTGCTTTGTGGCTGAACTGGAATCAACATCTTCGCCGAAGTGGTAACCGTGGCCTTTTCGCCACCAATATCCACCTTCATCGCGCCGCTTGCACTGCGATATCGCCCTGATTTTCGATCAACAACAAATACGTAATCCTGGACCATTGTAACTTTATCGCTGTTGACAACGACAGCTTTAACGGTAGCGTCAGTCTGATTAAAGTCAACGAGGGTGTACTTTACATCTACTTTGCCCGAAGGTTGAATGTTTGCCGAAGTCACCCACGATTGCCCCTTAGAAACTACGCCACCGGGCAAAACTAAATCCAGCGCACCCATCAAATTTTCAGTCAGAGCGTTGTCACTACTGGAGTTCAAAACCTTACCCTTAAAGTCAACCGTTCTCATCCAGGATGCTCTCCGTAACGCCTCAAATGGTCCCTTTGTGGTGTCATTGTTCAAAGCGCCGGTCGCCATTACACTCAACCCAGCAACATAAACCGACTGACCAAGAGAGTCTGAAAAAACTCCCACTGTGCGATCTGCCACATGAATGGTTGCATTCAAGGTGCCGCCTGTCTCAAGTTTCAACCCCACCTTCACCCGATATTCAAAACGATCGTTGACCTTTGAACTCAACTTCAACATAATCGAATCCGATGAGGCTCCTGCTTGACCAAACGCGGCCGATTGACCTCCAATCGCAAAAGATGAAACGAGAAGTGCTGAGATTTGCTTAATGTAATGTGGCATTTGAATTCCTTAAATACGTAACAACGAAACTAACAAAATATTATCCGCGCGATCTTGTGGTGAGACGTTCTATCCGCTTCTCAAAATGGGTTCCATGAACAAGCTTTTGAACATAAATTGAGGGCGTATGAATTTGATCTGGGTCTAACTCACCCACCTCCACAATTTCCTCAACCTCGGCAATGCAGACCTTGCCCGCCGTCGCCATCATCGGATTAAAATTTCTAGCCGTCTTGTTGTAAACCAAATTTCCAGATTTGTCTGCCTTCTGGGCCTTCACAATGCTCAAATCAGCCAATAACCCCGTCTCCATGACAAACATTTCGCCGCCAAACTCTCGCACTTCCTTGCCTTCGGCAATCAGAGCTCCCACACCAGTCTTAGTGTAGAAAGCAGGAATACCCGCTCCACCAGCCCGAATCCGCTCCGCGAGAGTCCCCTGCGGGTTGAACTCTAGCTCCAGCTCGCCCGATAGATATTGCCTCTCAAACTCAGCATTCTCTCCCACATAACTGCTCACCATTTTCTTGATTTGCCGAGTCTGAAGCAATATTCCCAAACCAAAATCATCTACTCCGCAGTTATTGCTTATTACGGTTATGTCCTTCACCCCGGAGTCCCGTATAGCCAAAATCAGGTGCTCAGGTATTCCACAAAGGCCAAAGCCTCCGGACATGATCGTCATCCCATCAAACAACTCACCCTTGAGTGCCTCGGATGCCGTTTGCTTACTTCTTCAGTAAGTCTCGAATTTCAGTGAGAAGCTGGACATCTGCAGGAGCTGCCAATACAGCTTCAGCATCGCCCTTCTTCACTTTGTTATAAGCCTTTATAACCAAGAACATCACAAAGGCAACGATGACAAAGTTAATGAAAGTACTGATAAAAGCACCATAACCAAGCACCAACCCACCTGCCTTTTGCACCTCTGCAATCGTTCGCGCAGCATCAACAGCAGCAACGTTATCACCCTTTTTCAGGATGATATAGTTTTGGCTAAAGTCGGTACCACCAATCAATCCAACCAATGGGTTAACAATAAAGTTCATAAAACCTTCTGTTACCTTGCCAAACGCCGCACCAATAACAACACCAATTGCCAAATCAAGCATGTTTCCACGATTGATAAAATCCTTGAATTCCTTAAACATCTTCACTTCCAAGAAAAGCAGGGGAGCACTCACCTCTCCCTAGCCAACGCAATAATGATACAAGAAACATGCCAATAGAAGTACCTACATTCGATAAAGGCTGAATCCAGCCTCCTGTGTAGGAGCATTCATTGCAGCCTCGATACCCAACGCCAAAACTCGTCTGGTGTCAATAGGATCAATGATTCCATCATCCCAAAGCCGTGCCGAGGAGTAGTAACAAGAAGCTTCCTCCTCATATTGAGCCAAAATCGGAGCCTTGAACTGGTTCTCATCATCGGCAGTCATGGGGTTCCCTTTCGCTTCACGATTATCTCGCTCAATGGTCAAAAGCACATTTGCGGCCTGCTCGCCTCCCATGACCGATATCTTGCTATTCGGCCACATCCACAGTTGCCTTGGCTGAAAGGCGCGCCCGCACATTCCATAATTCCCTGCCCCGTAACTACCACCCACAATCACCGTGAACTTCGGAACATTGGCCGTGCTGACCGCAGTCACCAACTTAGCACCGTTCTTGGCAATGCCCTCGTTCTCATATTTGCGCCCCACCATGAAGCCGGTGATATTTTGGAAAAACACCAAAGGAACCTGACGCTGATTACAAAGCTCAATGAAATGAGCTCCCTTTAAGGCGCTTTCACTAAACAGAATTCCATCATTCGCAATCACACCCACCAAATGACCATGCAACCGAGCAAACCCACATATTAAAGTGGTCCCGTAGTTTGCCTTGAATTCCTGCAACTTACTACCATCCAAAATCCGAGCCAAAATCTCCCGCATCTTCATCGGAGTCTTGGTGTCACAAGGCACTAAGGAATACAACTCCTCAGCATCATACAGCGGATTTTCAGGCTCAACTTGTCCTTCATCTCGTCGCCCGCTATCTCTTCGTTTGGACTGCCCCAAAGTTTCAACAATATTCCGAACAATTTCAAGGGCATGCTCATCATCATCAGCCAGATGGTCTGCAACTCCAGAAATCTTGGTGTGAACATCTCCGCCGCCCAAATCCTCAGCCGATACTACTTCACCTGTCGCTGCTTTCACCAATGGCGGTCCGCCCAAGAAAATAGTTCCCTGCCCGCGAACAATCACCGACTCATCGCTCATTGCAGGCACATAAGCGCCACCTGCAGTACAAGACCCAAGCACCGCCGCGATTTGAGGAATACCCTTGGCACTCATCCGAGCCTGGTTGTAAAAAATCCTTCCAAAATGATCCCGATCTGGAAAAACCTCAGCCTGATTCGGCAAATTTGCTCCACCAGAATCCACCAAGTATATGCACGGCAAGTGATTTTCTTCAGCAATCTCTTGGGCTCTCAGGTGCTTCTTTACCGTCATTGGAAAGTAGGTTCCACCTTTCACTGTCGCGTCATTCGCCACGATGACACACTCTCGTCCATGAATTCGCCCGATCCCGGTCGCCACTCCAGCTCCGGGGGCTGCATTCCCATACATATCCTCCGCAGCCAAGGTGCTGAATTCAAGGAAGCTAGAACCGGGGTCCAATAACCCGTTTATTCGTTCACGAACCAACAGCTTGCCCCGACTCTTGTGCCGCTGAACCGCTTTTTCGCCGCCTCCCGCCAGCACTTTCTGGGTGCGTGAACGGTACTCGGCGAGCAGAGGCTCCATAGCCGCAAGATTCGCACGGTGTTCATCATCGTTGAGGTTAACCTGAGACTGAATTGCTTCCAAAGTACAAAGAATGTTACCGTTAGAGAACTAAACTACGCCGAAATTCGTCTATGTTTACTGATAACTGTGCATCGGGATAAATCACTCAGAACCGTTGTTTTCTTAGACGCGGTCGACTTCACATCGCAGATGCGAACTAATGAACCAAGCACTCTCAATTCACTTCGAGAAGACCTCGGTCACTTAGAAACCGAAATTATTGCCAAGGGAGGTCAGATCAATAAAAGGACCGGCGATGGTCTCATCTTCACCTTCCCTAGTTCTATCACCGCTGTTCAATGTTGCCTCGAATTCCAAGAAAGCGTTAAATCTTCTCAACTCAAATATCGAATTGGAATCCATGCAGGCGAGGTCACAATCACAGAAAATGATCTTTTTGGCGATGCCGTTAATATTTGTTCACGACTGGAATCTTTAGCGGAACCAGGCACTATTTTCACCAGCAAGACGATCGCAGAAATGGTGAGAGCCCAACAGATACCACAGCCAAACTTTCTTGGCGAAAAACACCTCAAAGGCGATGCCCAACCCACAGCTGTGTACGCTTGGGGTGAAGTCACCAGTTTTCAGCAAGATACTGTTGCCAAAAAGCCAAGTAGATTCCTTTTGTTCTTCGTTGCTTCCTTGGTCGTATTAGCCATTATCACCGTACCAATCGTAACAAAAAACCGCAAGCAGGCATCAACAAAATCGGCGCGAGAACAGGTGCTCAAAGCCCGTATGGCGCCCAACAATGATGCCCAAAGTGCTTATCAACCCGAAGGTGCCGATGCTGAGGCACTCATCGATGAAGCCTATAACCAAATCTTCGAAGAGATGGAAGCCTTTGAACAAGCAAAAGCCGATGCAATCAAATCTTATAACCCCAAGTTGGTCATTGATTGGCTAGAACAAAATCCTCTCGGCAAACGAGACAAAGGCACCCGAGAAATGGAGCACTGGCTTCTTATACAAATGGCTATTGAGAAAGCTAAAGCCGAGGGTGCAACGACCCCCCAAGAGATAAAAGCAAAGATTCTCAGCTTAAACTCACCTGATCTCTCCATTGCAAGGAGAGCATTTCTTGAAGAATTCAAATAGATTTAAGTTCAAAAAGGTGGTCACCTCAAGGCAACCACCCCATATAAAGCATGTTTTGAATCTCAAACCGAGATCAAGGAAAAATACCGCGACGAACAGTTGCGTCCGCTACACGTTTCACACCAATAATCAGCGCCGCAGTTCTCATATCGGTACCGTATTGCTTCATCGTGGCTTCAACATGGGCATAAGAATGCCGCAATATTTTCGTTAATCGCTCGTTGACCTGATCCTCTTCCCAGAAGAAATTCTGCAAATCCTGAACCCATTCAAAGTAAGAAACTATAACGCCACCCGAGTTCGCCAGAATGTCTGGGACAACAAACAGCCCCTTATCCTTAAAGATTCGATCAGCCTCAGGAGTACAAGGACCGTTCGCACCTTCTACCACTAACTTGGCCTTAATTTTGTCTGCGTTATCCTTTGTAATTTGGCCAGAAATTGCCGCTGGAATCAAAATATCGCACGGAAGCTCCAATAACTCTGCATTGGTGACCGCCTGAGCATCCGCATACTCCCGAATACCGCCATCTCGCCCCGAGTACTTCGCTGTCAATTCAGCAACTGGTAATCCCTTTGGATTGTAAATGCCACCAACGGCATCAGAAATTCCCACGACAATCGCGCCATGCTCCTCTGCAATCTTGGCCGCCGTAGCACCAACATTACCGAAACCTTGAACAACAACTTTAGCCCCGCCAAGATTCATTCCTATCGACTTAGCAGCTTCTTCAGTCGCGACAATAACACCTCGGCCAGTTGCTTCAACTCGCCCAAGTGAACCACCCAAATCCACTGGCTTTCCGGTCACACATCCCGGAACGGTGTAACCCTTCTGCATGGAAATGGTGTCCATAATCCACGCCATAACCTTGCCATTTGTGCCAATGTCTGGTGCTGGGATATCCGATCGTTCACCCAAAATGATGCTAATTTCGGTCGCATATCGTCTGGTGAGCTTCTCAATTTCGCGCAGACTCAGTTGTTTAGTATCGACTTTAACCGAGCCCTTAGCTCCACCATAGGGAATATTAACAACGGCGCACTTCCACGTCATCCACATCGCAAGCGCTGTGGTTTCATGAACGTCAACATCAATGTGATACCGAATCCCACCCTTCGTTGGTCCTCTCGAAGAGTTGTGCTGGACTCGATAACCCTCGAAGCACACAACCTCACCATTGTCCATGACAACTGGGAAATTGACCACCAACTGGCGCATAGGATGAGACAACACCTGATGCAATCCAGAATCAAGATCAAGATAGTCTGCCGCGATAGCTAGCTGCTCGCGGGCCATACCGAGGACGTCTACGTGCGTGCTCATGATTATTGTTTGGGTACACCTGTGAGCCGCTCGACTGGAATCACTACCAGTAGCGCGATCACACCGTTGTAAACCGCTGATATGATTGTAGCTTTTAAGCCCTCTCCAATGCTCCCTTCACGAGCAAGGATCATCATGAAGATGCCACCAATTAGCGTCATTACCACTGTTACAATTGCTGTGACCAAAGGATTTCGCTGCACCCGTCCTTCTACTAGGAACCCAGCCATGCCCCCAAGCAACATCCGAGTCACAACAAATTGCCACATCAGGCTCCCAATGACTGCTCCCTGAATAAGTCCAGCGGCAAATCCAATCACAAGTGCAAATCTCATTTCATGAAGCAATCCCAAAACCGCGATTGCAATTATCAAGAAATCTGGAGTCGCTCCCCAAATTGCCATCTTCGAGGCTAAACCTTGATTCAAAGCTCCTGCAAGGTAAATCACCAAGGCACTCATGGAGAAGAAGCGATTATTATTCATCTGATAATCACAACCTCTCTCAAACTTCCCACATTCGCAATCGGCAATACTCTCGCACGAGTCGCTCCAATTTCCTGCAAGTTCTCAACGGAAATCACACGTCCAATCGGAATCCCTCGCGGAATCAAAGGCGAAAAACCAGTCGAAAAAATTAAATCCCCACTCGCCAATGGCGAGTCGATTGCCTGCACAGTCATCGTGATAACTGATGAATTATCGCCGCCAATCAACCCAGCCACTTGAGGCGTATGGTTGGTGGCAACCGCTCCAATTTTGAAGGCAGAAGAAGTCGTCAAAACCACCTGGCACTCACGACTTCCAACCGCTTGAACCCTTCCGACCAATCCTTCCGCACTTAGCACTGGCATCCCCTCAGCCACACCTTTGTTGAATCCAGCTCCCACCTTGAGCGAGTGCGACATCGGAAAATAGCCCGTAATATCCGCGATCACTTTCGGCCGTTTATAAGTCTCTCCCAGACCATTCAAAACCCGAAGCTGATTCACTTCGTTCTCGTAACGACTTACCGTTTCCGTATACATTGCAAGAGCAGTCAATTGCCGCTTTAATCGCGCATTCTCAAGCAACAATTTATCGCCACTGAGAGCACCAACAAAAAAGCCGTGCGTCCCAGTCGCAATACTCGACGAAAGTGAAGCCACTGGACTCTGAATGGTCCTCACAATGGTATCTAGCGGACTAATGCTTCCCCGATTTTTCATCGAAGTCTGCAACAATCCCGCGCCAATCCCAACCACCAAGAGAATGACTACAAGAAGACCGTTATTCTGTTCGCCTTTACCTCGTCTTATGACGACGAAGACCTCTCAAGCATTTTTCGAATCACCGGATTGGTATTCATTTCCTCAACAATAATTCCTGTTCCCAACGCAACACAACTCAAGGGGTCATTCGCAATATGGACAGGTACCAACGTCTCATTGGCAATCAAAACATCAAGGTTTCTCAACAATGCACCGCCGCCAGCAAGATAAATCCCCTTCTCCATAGCGTCTGCGGCCAACTCAGGCGGTGAAGCCTCTAGCGTCAACTTAATCGCTTCAATAATCTCCTTCACTGGCTCGGCAATCGCAGTCCGCACTTCCTCACTAGTAATCACCGCACTTCGTGGCAACCCAGTAATCAAGTCTCGGCCCTTAATGACCATGTCCATTTCTTGCTCCAAAGGAAAAGCTGACCCAATTTCAATCTTCACCGTCTCCGCAGTTCGATCCCCTATCGCAAGATTAAAAGCCCGCTTCACATACGAAATAATTGCTTCATCGAGCTCGTCTCCCGCTGTTCTAACTGACTTTGAACTCACAATCCCACCGTATGAAATCACCGCAACTTCGGTGGTTCCTCCGCCAATGTCAACAATGATCGAACCGCTCGGCTCTGCAATTGGAAGCCCAGCCCCAATCGCTGCCGCCATGGGTTCCTCAATCACGTAGGCGTGAGTAGCACCCGCTTTCTTTGCTGCCTCAATGACCGCACGCTTCTCCACTTCGGTCACACCGCTTGGAATTCCGACAACAACCGTCTTTCGAAAAAATGAACGAGCAGAAACCGAACGAATAAAGTGTCGCAGCATCTCCTCAGTCTGCTCATAATCGGCAATAACTCCATCCTTCAACGGACGAACCGCAATGATATTGGCAGGAGTACGCCCAAGCATCCTCTTGGCCTCTGCCCCAACCTTGATAACTTTGCCATCGTCTTTGTTGACTGCCACCACGCTCGGTTCCCGAAGCACAATTCCTCTCCCACCTACATAGACCAACGTATTGGCGGTACCCAAATCAATTCCAATATCTCGATGGAACTTAGCAAAATAGGTTTGAAAAAATCCGGGGCTAATCTTCATGCTCTTCCTGTTCTCCCACGGTGTTATCACCACCCGAAAGTCGCTTGGCTAATGTTTCCTGAGAAATCGCAGAGAGCACAATTCCGTCTGGTGCAGTAAAAATAATCGACTTGGTCCTTCGACCCTGCGTGGCGTCGATTACTTTTCCGTCTTTTCTCAAGGTTTGAATCATCCGGCGCATCGGTGCAGATTCACTACTCACCATTGCAACAATCTTATCGGTCATTACATAGTTGTAAAAACCGACATTCAAAACAACTGGTTGCGCCAAAAAAACTCCCTCTTAGTCTCAAGAGGGAGTTTACTGTATCTTGACCTGTTTTTTTAAGGTTTCCTAGATTCGTGCGAAGGTTATTTTCCGCCGCCCATTCCAGTCGCACCAGCAGCAGAAGGAGTCATCCCACTAGGACCTCCGCTCATGGATGCCATCGGAGGCATACTCTTTCCGCCCCCAGGTCCACCGCTCATCGAAGCCATTGGAGGCATTCCCTTTCCGCCGCCTCGTGAACCGCACCTGCAGCTGCACCGCCACCGTTACCACCACCACTTGGTAGTTGGTTGGCAATCGTCACACCACCGTAAGGTGGTTCGCCGTTTGGCAACTTAGCTGCCTGAGTATTAATCGCAGTCGGAGCACCGGGAGCAGCGGGAACAGGTTTGGTGAAAAATACGACCGCAATCGCAATCAATGCGACAACGGGAAACACGATTGAAAGAATCAAATTCGTTTGGGGGTTAGGACCAGGATTGCTCATCGTACTACTTCTCTACCAGTTCCGATGCTCGAAACTTGGCATATGTTACACCATTTACACACGATTTCCAAATTCTTAACCATACTAAGCCTTTGAAAACCGTCACAGAGTGCCAATGTTAAGACGTTCCTAGTGGTTGAAATGTCTCGTGCCAGTAAAGCACATCGCAATTCCAAGTTCATCAGCTTTCGCAATGACGTCACCATCCTTTTTGCTACCGCCAGGCTGAACAATCGCCTTGATTCCTGCTGCAGCCGCCGTTTCAATCGAATCAGGGAACGGGAAGAATGCATCGCTTGCGAGTA
>JAPLCS010000145.1:0-4722 GCA_026392145.1 Fimbriimonadales bacterium
CGCACAAAAGAAGGCAGTTTGGTTTACACAGTTTTTCTTGGAAAGCGTGAATTTCATTGGGAGAAGACTGACGAAAAGCTCCATATTGCCAATGTTCAGCACACTTATGAAGAGCGAGTGTTCCGTGATCGAGATAGTTGGCCGAGTGCAGAGCCAGAATTGGAGACAGCATCGTCCCTCTTGCGTTAGAGTCGTCTCAGTGGTTTGTGCTACTGATTGCGGCTTTTATCATCGGCTTTAGTAAATCGGGGGTTCCTGGCACGGGCATTGTTGCGGTACCCATGCTTGCCTATGTATTCGGTGGTCGGCTGAGTGTTGGGACCGCTATTCCTATGCTCATTTTTGCGGACTTGTTCGCCGTTCGTTATTATTGGAAGAGCACCTCGTGGAGTGACTTACGCTCACTTTTGCCCGGTGTCCTTGGCGGCTTCATTCTAGGAGCGATTGGGCTGTTTGTTTTAGTTCCTCATAAAGGTTCCAAGGATCCTTTGAATGTGGCTATTGGAATCATTGTTTTATTGATGTTAGTGCTCTCTCTGCTACGTGGGAAATTGGGTGATAAGTTGGTGCCTACTTCGAAGGTGGGGGTGAAAGTTACCGGGGTCCTGGCAGGCTTTACAACGATGGTGTCAAACGCGGCCGGGCCGATCATGCAGATTTATTTAGTGGCTACCGAAATGGCCAAAAATGCGATGCTTGGAACGACAGCGGTGTATTTCTTTTGTGTCAATGTTGCCAAGATTCCTTTCTACTTGGGCTTGACTGTGGCTCGGCCTGGAGATCCCATGTGGACGGTTTCAAGTGTGGTGACGGCATTTTGTACATTCCCTTTGATTCTGTTAGGAACATGGGTTGGCAAAGCTGTTCAGACCAGGATTCCAGAACAGGCATTTAAGTTAGTAGTTTTGGTATTTGCAGCCCTTGGGGCATTGAAGCTAATGTTTCTTTGAATGTAACCTGAACTCAAAGGATTCGTCTGAATAAATATGGTCTCACTTTCACTTATCATCGCTACTGGTTTGGTTACTCCTACACTCGGGAGCCAAACTGAAGGCTCAATTACAGACCTTGCTAAGTTGGTTTCGAATTTAAGTAAACAGCCTGGTTTGGTGTTGCTGCCAAGTGCTGAAAAGATTAGTTATCTTAAAGATGCTGAGACCTATGAATTGCTGACAGATGATTTGAAAAAGAGAGGTTATGTAAGTTCATCCGCAGGAATCGGAATGATTTACAGCTTTGGACTTCCTACTAGTCGACACGGAGTACTCTCTGCTTTCTTTGAAAGTGCTAAGAATGCGGCTTCCTTCGCACCAGTTTCAGTTGAACCTGAGAGTATCAAGGATGGCAATTTGACGATGGTGACTAAGCCGGGCACAGCGGTGTTTCTTGGTTCACTGAATGAGATTAAGGATCCTAGACCCGTGGTGGTGCATCCTTATTACTTAGTTAATGCTACTGATTATCCCATGGCAATGAATCTTAAGAATGTTCCGCTGGTTGACTTTTTGAAGGCGGTGGCGAAAGGTGCAGGCGGAAGACTTCAGATCAACCAGAAAAACTATACGATTGATTTTGATTCTCAGCAATTCAAGTCTAATTTTTCAAAGCTCGTAGCGACGGCACGAAAGTCTGTTGAGGGGGGAAGGATGCCAAAGAATGATGGCAGTCGTGGCCAATTTTCTCCTGCCTTACAGGGCAGTAAAACCAGTGTGCTTGCTGCGCTGACGCTTTTGGATCAGACTGTTCAGGCGATGACCCCGGAACTGATTGAGCAAACTTTTGCCTATGCGGGTTCCCGATCAAGGTTGAACTTGAACTTGTTTAGAACTTTGCAACAGCCACTTGCTCAGTACATAATGAGTTTGAACTCCAATCAGTCTATTGGTAAGAATAAGAACCAGCGAGGACAGGCTGCCCAAGCGGACTATGGCACGTCTTTGCTTTCTCGAGTAAACTCCGCTAGCCCAGGATTCTTAGCAATTACTACTGATTTTCAAATTAGTGCTGAGCTTAATGTTTTTTCTGGAGTTAATGCTAGCGGTAATTCGAAAACAAGCGTTGAAACCGTTCCAATTCTTTGACGGCGGCTATTTTAGAACCTTATTCAGTATCTTTCTGAATGGGGCAGGGATTGGCAGGGTTTCCAGTTCTGACTGAGTAAAGAAGACCAGGTCGGCTGACTCATCTTGCAGAACACATTGAAATGTGGCTTGAATGTGGTGTTTGGTCACCACAAAACGGATTTGGTTTTCTCCAGAAGTGAGGGTAAAGGTGTCGTCGGATTGTTCTTTGGATGTCTTGTCATCAACGTTTCGGTAGGGTAGCACCCAAAGGTCGCTCCACCATTCATTCGCCCTTGCTTGTTTGAGGCCAACTAATACTTGAGAATTCTTGACTTGTTTGATAGAGACATCAATGCTCCAGGCAAGGAATTTTCGATTTGGTCTTTCCTTTTTCTGTGGACGTAGTGCCACGGTTCCCTGTTGAAATGCTTTGCAGTGGGCTGAAATGGGACAGAGTTCGCATTTTGGAGAGGCCGCTGTGCACACGAGTTGTCCTAGCTCCATGAGAGATTGGTTCCAGTCACCTGGATTTTTGTGATTCAGATTGAGGCTTGCCCAGTTCCATGCTTCCTTCTCAAGTTGCTCGAATGGAGCGTTACTGTCAGTAAGCCGACTGAAAATTCTTATGATGTTTCCATCAACGATAGGTGCGGGGATGGACTGCGAGATACTGGCAATGGCTCCCGCTGTGTACCTTCCAATTCCAGCAACCTTTAGCCATTCGTCAACAGACTGGGGGAATTGTCCTGAGTTGGCGACTTGTTGTACGCCTTGAAGCAGGAGTTTGCAACGGCGGTAGTAGCCGAGTCCTTGCCAGTAGCCAAGGACATCTTCGGGTGGAGTTTTTGCGAGTGATTCAAGGGTGGGGAATCGATTCATCCAACGTTGGAAATAGGGGATTACGGTGGTGACTTGGGTTTGTTGGAGCATTATCTCGCTGACCCACACTCGGTAGGGATCTTTTGATTCACGCCATGGCAGTTGTCGGTCGTTTGATTGAAACCAGTCGAGAAGCAGACTGTGTAGTGGATTCATAGTTGGAATTCCTGCTGCAGGAATTCAGATTTGAATTCGGGATGGTTCCATTGGATTGCAAGATAGATGCAAAAGGGGGTGAGGATGCAACTGGTGATTCCTAGGCAGATGTTGATGAAAGCGGTCATCCATCCTGCCTGGTTTCGTTTCGGCTTAGATGTGAGGAGAGTGAGCAGGAAGAAGAGCGCACCGATGAGTATTAGGATTACCCCGCTGACTTTGAGAACTCCTTCGGCATTTGCGAGTTCTGGGTCTTGGGGTAGCACGATTTGGAAGGAGATAACTCCTAGTATAAATACCAGGGCGTACCAGAGCAAATTGAGCCCAATGTACACCTGATAAAGCCTCAGGGTTCTTTGCAGACGAGAATTTGAACTTTCTGCTGCTTCTGGTGGCATTGGGGGGTGATGATTTTCCATGGCATGCCGATAACACTAGTATAATTCCCAGAAGGGGAGTTGAACATGATGTTAAAAAAAGTGCTTTCTATCGCCGGATTTTTGATGGTGATTGCTGCTGCCCAAGCTGAAAATATAAAGATTTCCGGCTTTGTTTCTGCCTCGCCGAAGGGTGATTCCTTTGTGATTGGGACTTCGAAAGGCAAGTTTGCTGTGGATGCCAAAAAAGCAAAGTCATCGATGAAGAATGGTTTGAAGATTGATATCAACAAACTTTCCATTGGGTCACAGATTATTGTTGAAGGTGATCTTGATGATAATGACAAGATTATTGCTTCATCTGTTGTTTGTTTAAGCCAACGGGGACCTTCTGCCGTGAAGAGCGAGGAAATGGATGACATCAAGTCTAAGAGTAGCCGGACAGTATCTGGCACCGCTGCACAGCGTTTTGTGTTAGTGGAAAAGGATGACTACTCTGAGGATAGGCCAAAGAAATCCGTTCCTATGTCAGCAAAAGAGGCTGCTATGAATTCGCCTTTTTTGAAGGCTGGACGATCTTCGAAAAACGTTGATCGTAGCGAACCTATTAGCCGCAACGAAACTAAGAGTAGTTCTAGCCGATCAAGTAGCAAGACTACTTCCAAGACATCTTCTTCTAAAAAAACCTCCAAGAATGAATCTAAGGATAAAAATCCAGGGTTCTAATATCTCCACGAACATCATGAAAGAGGCATCCCAAGTGGGGTGCCTTTTTGTTGTAAACTAGTGTCTTACAGCATCAATCCCTTGGTCAGGGAAGGTCAATTATGAAAGAAAAATACGAAGATTCGTACCTCTATCGGCTTCGGCACTCTGCCGCTCACCTCTTAGCCCAAGCGGTTACTGAACTTTATCCCGGTGCGAAGTTAAGTATTGGACCTCCGATTGAGAACGGATTTTATTACGATATTGATTTTCCGTCTCCTTTGAAGGAAGATGATCTCCCTGCGATTGAAGCCAAAATGAAGGAGCTTCATAAGTTAGATCAGCGGATTGAGAGGCTTGAGGTAACCCGTGAAGAAGCTAGGAAACTGATTTTAGATGAGAGTATTCCTGGGATGGGAGCTGATGTGGCCGACTACAAACTTCAGCTGCTCGATGCTATTCCGGAAGGTGATACATTAAGTTTCTATAATCAGCAGAGAACGGATCGTGACGGAAAGCTTCACCGATTTTTGGATCTTTGC
>JAPLCS010000145.1:4790-8715 GCA_026392145.1 Fimbriimonadales bacterium
CCGAGGGCCTCATGTTGAATCCACTAAGGAAATCAAGGCCTTTAAGTTGATGACCATTGCAGGCGCCTATTGGCGAGGTGATGTCAAGAATAAGCAACTTACGAGAATCTACGGTACTGCCTTTGAGACCAAGGAGGAGTTGGAAGCTTATTTGGCCATGCTGGAAGAGGCTAAGAAGCGAGACCACCGAGTTTTGGGACGGGAATTGGGTCTGTTCATGTTCTCTCCACGCGTGGGTGTAGGTTTACCATTGTGGTTGCCAAAGGGAGCCCAATTGCGTATGACGATGATTGACTTCTTGAATAAGGAGCAGATGAAGCGTGGTTATCAACCAGTTGCTACTCCGCACCTTGGAAACTCGAAGTTGTGGGACGTTTCGGGGCATACGATTAACTACAAGGATAAGATGTTCCCGTTCATGACGGACGATGAAAAAGAGACTTTTATTCTCAAGCCAATGAATTGTCCTTTCCATATTGAGATTTATCGATCTGCTTTGAGGTCATATCGTGATCTTCCCGTCAGGTTGGCGGAAATGGGTACGGTTTATCGTTATGAGCAGAGTGGTGAGGTTGCGGGGATTATGCGAGCTCGCGGTTTTACGCAGGATGATGCTCACCTGTTTGTGCGTCCTGACCAGTTAGTTGAAGAGTTTACGTCGGTGGTTGAACTCATTCAGGCGGTCTTAACGAAACTTGGACTGCATGATTTTCAGGCTCGAGTGGGGGTTAAGGACCCTAGTTCGGACAAGTACATTGGTGACGATGAGAACTGGAAGTTAGCAACACAGGCAATTTTGACGGCGTGTGACGCCAAGGGTTTGGAATATGAAGTTTCGCCAGGGGATGCTGCCTTTTACGGTCCGAAGCTTGATATTGTTATTAAAGATGCTTTGGGGCGGGATTGGCAGATGGGTACGGTGCAGGTTGATTACAACTTGCCGGAAAGGTTTGACTTGGAGTACATAGGTGAGGATAGCAAGCCTCATCGACCGATCATGATTCACCGCGCTCCATTTGGATCATTAGAACGGATGATTGGTTTGTTGACAGAACAGTATGCGGGTGCATTCCCGTTCTGGCTGTCGCCCGTTCAGATAGCGTTACTACCTATCGCGGATCGGCACAATGAGGAGGCGACTCGTATTGCACACATGCTTCGAGATGAGTATGGATTCCGCTGCGAAGTTGACGAGCGGCGTGAGACCTTGGGCAAGAAGATTCGGGAGAATCAGTTGCAAAAGGTGCCTTACATGCTGATTCTCGGAGATAAGGATATCGAGAATGGCACAGTTGGTATTCGAAGCCGAGAGGAAGGTGATCTGGGAGCCATGCTGTTGGCTGACTTTGTCACTCGTGCGAAGTCTGAGCTTTGACAACCTGGAAGAAAAAAATCCCCATGTAATTGGGGATTTTTTCTTTACTTCGTACCTGGTTTTTTGAGGTCGTTCATGACCGGTGCGGGACCTGGGGGAGGCATGAGGCCCATTTGGCCTTTCGGGACTTTGACAGGTGGACGCACGCTCACTGTTTTGCCAGCGTCTGTAGTGCGTGACATTTCTGCTTCGGTTGGTGGTTTTTCGAAGCAGCCCGTCAGTGCAAGACCGAGGCATGCGAGAAGAATCATTCCAAGTTTGTTTTTCATTTGTAGATACCTCTGAATGAACAGTAGTTAGACAATACTACCTTTTTGAGTTTGGGTGTGGTTCCCAAATTTTGAGAGGTACAAAAAAATCCCCCGAACGTTGGTTCGGGGGATTTCCGTCAATTGAAGTGTACTTACTTCTTGAGGTCGTTCATTTCAGGACCAGCGGATACAGGAGGCATGCTACCTTCGCCTTTTGGCTTAGCAGTTGTTTCGCCACGTGCATTTTCGGTCTTGCCAGCATCTTTGGTACCGGCCATTTCCTCTGTGCTTGCACCTTTCTCGCCACATCCGGAGAGAACGAAAAGCACTGAAGCAATGATTGCAACTCCAATCAACTTCTTCATTAGAATCGTGACTCCCACTGATAGGCTTGTTGGTTGGTAACAATCACGTTGCCTGGATCGATAGTTCGTGTCCAGTTGGTACCAGCTGCGAGCTGACCAGGAGCTTGCTTGGATACGTGAGTATCGGTGTGAGTAACAGGAGTTCGTCCTGAAGCTCGGAATGCAACACCACCGGTGAGCTTTCCTTCGGTTTCTTGCAGAGGAGCAAGAGTTCCGTCGGTTCCCCAACCTGCGCCGCACCATACGTCTGGTACTGTGTAGCAGTCTGGAGCATCAACTTGACCAAGCCACATCCATCCTACGTTTGGTCCGTAGTAGTATGTTGGGAAGGTGCCTCGTTGGTGATATCGCTCGGTGAACATGACTGTCTTAGCCACGTTTGCAACCGCAGTTTGTGAAATTGGGGTTACAGGTGATGGCCAGTTGCAGCATCGGTAGAGTGAGAGGTAGGTATAGTTGTAGCCGTAGTGACCGAACCGTGTACCAACTCGTCGAACGATGTCATTCGCTTGGAAGATGTTTTGCGACAATGGTGATTGTTGCATTTGAACGCTCTTCACGTATGGATCGATGTTCAACATCCAAGTGGTGTAGATAGCAGTTGCTGAAAGTGCCCATGCGTCTGGGTCGTTTCCGCCCCATGTTCCCATAGGAACAAACATGTCATCAACGTCTGCTGAGTACATTACTTGTGCAGTGCCTAGTTGCTTGAGGTTGCTCAAGCTGGAAGCTGACTTAGCAGCTTGCTTGGCTTGGGCAAAGACAGGGAAGAGAATGGCTGCAAGAATTGCGATGATCGCGATAACGACCAACAATTCAATAAGGGTAAATGCCTTTTTCATGATGAATGCCTTAAAAGATTTTCCCAGCGAACCGGGAATGATTGATTATACAAATAAATTAATGATTGGTTAACACAAAAGTCAAAAAATAGGCAACTTTTTTGGCATTAAGGACGTTTATACGGGTTTTGTAGGAGTCTTGGGCCCAATCTGCCTAATTTTTGACTTTTTGAAGGTTCAAAAGTCCCGGTTTGGCATTGTTATTTGAGCTTGTTCAGGGTTTCGTGGACCAAGTTGTGGAATCGGGGTCGAAATTGAATGATTTTAGTGTTGTCACTTGATGGATGTACGCGATTGGTGAGGAGGATGGCGGTAAGTCCGGTTGTAGGATCGCACCAGACTGAAGTTCCTGTGTAGCCTGTGTGACCGAAACTCAGGGGACCAAAGTAGTCTCCGGCAGATGAGCCCTTTTCTGATTTTGTGTCCCATCCGAGTGCACGAGTTGATTCGGTACTTTGTCGGCGAATGAACTGGTTTCGGACTTCAGTCGATATGCATTTGGGTGACTGGGACATAAAGTCACGCATGAAGATGGTCAGATCTTCTACCGTAGAAAAGAGGCCAGCGTGTCCTGCCACCCCTCCCATAGCTGTGGCGGTCGGGTCGTGAACTTCGCCTTGGATATAGTCGGGCATGTGTCCGTAAATGCGTGCTGCTTCTTTGGCTCCGTGTCTTTTTTCTCGGAGAGTGATTCTCCAGTCTTCAATTTTTTCGGTTGGAATACAGTCTCGGTAAGAGACTTTGGATAGTGTAGTTGACTTTCCGTATACGAAATAGCCTGTTCGCTTGAGGCCAAGTGGTTTGGCAACATCCTCCTGGAACTGTTGCTCGATGGCACGACCATCCACTCGTCTGAGGACCTCCGCCATGAGAATCATGCTCAGGTCGCTGTAGACCGTTTTTGAACCTGTGGGGTAGGTGAGTGTTTCACTGTAGATAGCTGTAAGGGCTTCAGTGGCGTTGTTACACTTTTTTTGATACGGGCGAAAGGCAATGAGTCCTGAATTGTGAACCAGCAGATTGCGATGCGTGATTGACTCTTTGCCATTGACACCGAATTCGGAAATGTAGCGGCTGACGGGTGCGTCGAGT
>JAPLCS010000380.1 GCA_026392145.1 Fimbriimonadales bacterium
GTTGGGGCTACCGTCTGAAATTGACCCCGTGCTCATTGAGGGGCACAGTCCATATATCTTCCCTCAGGCGACTACTTTGGCCTTCCGATTTGGAAAACGGGGCGCCATGCCTCCTGTTGAGTTGATGTGGTACGACGGGGTGAAGAATTTGCCGCCGTTGCCACCTGGATTTGATGGTGGGGTGGTTGACCCGAATATTCCGCCACCGACCTCGGGCAAGATTGATACCAAGGTGAACCCGCCTGGCAAGGTGATTTATGGTGAAGGACTGACTTTCAAGGGTGGGTCACACGGCACTACGCTCAAGATTATTCCTGGAGCTTCAACTGCGAATCCTAAGTTGCCAGAGGTTCCACGTCCGGTAACCAATCACTTCTTGAACTTTATTGCCGGGTGCAAAGGTGAGGAGGTTTGCCGATCAAACTTTAGCGTGGCGGGGCCTTTGAGTCAGGTGATGGCGTTGGGTGTCTTGGCTCAACGGGTAAATGCGAAGTTGGAATTCGATCCTGTCAAGAAGCGGATTACAAACCATAAGGTAGCGAATGAACTATTAAATGGAGTTCCTCCTCGAAAAGGTTGGGAACAGTATTACCGGATGTAGATGTTATTGCTGACAGTAATGTGTTGCGTTTAATCGTTGATTAACTTATGAACTATTTGAACTGATAATCATTGTCATCTTTTGAATTAGGAGTTTCAGGAATACCGTAAAAGAAATGTTGTAATACTCTCAGTAAGAAGGTGTCTTTTTGAAACGTATGACCAATCCATTTCTCTCCGTCTAAAAAATCGTACCATTTGAGTTTGAACTTATTAGCAATTCGATACATGGTGGCAACGTCTAGTGTCAATCGCCATAAAAGAGCACTCGCAATAAACTTAGAAGAATAGACACCCTTGAACACAACAGGAAAGAACCTTGGAATATTGAAATTATGTTCACGGATAATGTGAAGTGAGCTCAGTATAAAAAGTGAACCGATTTCTATAACTACACAAAAAAGAAAAATCCCACTATGGCATGTCCATAGTATCATTACCAAAGAAAAACATTCACCCAAACATCACCTGTTGTAGCTCTTCAAGAGATTGGTAAGCGGACCATATCCAGTCTGAGAAGCAAACGTTCCAGGCAATTGAGTCGTAAAGTTGTTCAAAGGTATCGGCTTCACAGTAGCCGTCCCTGAACCATTCACATTGCTCTTCGGTAGGTGCCATAAGTTCCGCACACCAATTGCCATTTTGAAGATAACGAAGTAGTAAGGCCATACATGGGTGTTCTCTGTCTGGTGTCAAACCGTAGATACCAGGCACATAAACCTCTCTGCTCCACTGTGGATAGTTTTGACTAATGAAAGCGCTGATTTGCTCAGTACTTTGATTGTTGTTTTCTAGAAGCATAAGTTCGACTAAAAGTCGGTCAGAATCAGAATCGAATTCTTCTTCATTCACACCGACATAAATCCATGATCCAAACTTTCTTTCTATCCCTTCATATGAGTTGCCTGTATCTTCAGCGACATTCGAAACAATATCCTCAAGTGAGTGGAAAGTTTTTTTCCACACGAGCTTTTCAGGTTTGTACTCAGATTCAATAAATAAGTCTTTTGCATCAAGGTTGGGGATGAGTCTGCCCGTGTATCTGCCGTTGTACGATATGACTGCAGAATAGTTAAGGTTTACAGACATTGGATTGGTATTTAGATCGTCAATTGTAAATTCAATTGGTAAAAGCACTAACAAAAGTATAACAATATGTTCGCAGATTTCTTGTGAGTGGTAATTGTTACACCTTGACGAGTGTGCTGCCGATTATTCTTGTTTCACGTAGTCCTCGAATTGTAGACTCGTGGTATGACGCTTTCGGAGGTATTGGCGCAGTTAGAATCGCTGAAGAGCGGGAAGGTACGGGACATCAATGTGAATGTCACGGGTGCCAAGAAAGAGTCAGGCACTCAGGTTCCGAGCGTGAAGATGGGGGATCTCAGGGTTTTAGCCAAGCAGATCAAGCAAGACCATGAACTTGGTTTGCAATTGTGGGATTGTAGAGATATTGATGCCCAGCTTTTGGGGATTTTGTTGCTTTCTCCAAAGAAGTTGCGTGCTGAGGAACTGGATTCAATGGTTTGTTCGGTGAAGTCCACTCAGTTGGCAGATTGGCTGAATTCTTATGTGGTGAAGTTGCATCCGGGCAAAGAAGAATTGCGGGAAGGGTGGATGGATTCAGACAGCGAGATGGCTCGGCGTGCGGGTTGGAGTTTGACCACCGAAAGGGTGATTAAGCGCCCTGAGGGATTGGATTTGGATGAGCTGCTCACTCGACTTGAATCTTCTATGGGGCGTGAGGTTGCCACAGTACAGTGGACGATGAATTACTGCTTAGCTGAAATTGGAATAAACTTTGCCGAGCATCGGTCAAGGGCGATAGCAATTGGGGAAGCGATAGGTTTGTTCCGGGACTATCCGGTTTCCAAGGGATGTACTTCTCCGTTTGCTCCGATTTGGATTGCTGAAATGGTTCGTCGGCAGAGTTGAGCACACTCTGCCGATTTATTTTCTCACTACCTGCTTCTTAATCACTTCTTGACGGCGGCAATATAGGCTTTTTCTCCGCCGACGATGGGGAGTGTTATTTGGGTTGCCGAGAGATCAACGGATAGTTTGGTACCTGGCTTTGGCCACAGGGTGAAATCGCGGTCGCTGGACAGTACCATGAGTGCGATTTTTTTGCCTGCGGGGATGATTTGGTCATCTGGTTGGAGGTCAAAACTGAGGGTGACGTACTCACCTGGTTTGAGGGGGGTGCCTTTTTCAAGCGAGTGATAGTCTCCGCCCTTAAGTGACTTTGCGTTCTGGGGGTCGGCCCATCCTCGGGTGATGAGGTTTGCTGGACTGATTGGCCCGTCGGTCCATGGAAGTTGAACAAGATACACCGAAAGGTTGGCGAAGGCAGTGCTGGAGGCTAACTTAAGAGTTACCCGTACTGTGCCAGATAGGTGTAGCGGTGTGCTGAGTTCTGGGGTTGCGAAGAGGAGTCGATTGGGTGATTCGGATGCTTTAGCAAGGCTAGGGGCATCGAATGAGACGTCATCGAGAAGTTGCTCAATGATTGTCTTTTTGAGCTTTGTGGTTGTGAGTGAGCCGACTGAGTTACCTCCTGCTGAAGGGTAGAAAGTGACCGAAGATGCGGCCGGATTTGGATAGTCAGCGTAGGGAGTAGGCGCTGGCATGCTTCGTCTTGAAGTGCCAGGCGTTGACTCACGAACAATGTACGATTTGGGTCCGTTTTCGACTCCGTTTTGAATTCCGTAAAGGAAGCGGGTGAACCATTTGTTCATGAGTTCCAGTGGAGGATCTCCACCGTGACCGCCTTGATGGAAGTATTGAACGAGGGGTACTTTGCCTCGAACTGCTTGACTGATGCGGAAGCTGTGTTCTGGGACTACATTCCAGTCGTTAAAGGCGTGTGCCATGAGCACGGCGCATTTAATATTCCCGGTGAATTTGAGAAGATCACGTTCTGCCCAGAAAGCGTTGTAGTCACCAGTGCGTCGGTCTTGATTCTTGGCAAACTCACCGTCTCGATAGAGTTGGTTGCTCATGGCTCGAGTTGCGGGGTCCCCGCTGTGGATGAAATCATAGAGGGAGTCGATATCTTCTCCTAGCCAACCGCCCGGATGGCGCACTAACCCATTTGATCGATAGTAGTGGTAGTAGGAGGTGTTGGGTGCTACTGGGATGATGGCTTCGAGTCCTTTGACTCCGGTAGTGGCTGCGGCGACGGGGATGGTGCCGTTGTATGAAGTTCCGGTCATTCCCACCTTTCCAGTGCACCAGGTCGCTTTGATTTCGTTCTCGCCAGACTTGGTGGTGAATCCTTTTGCGCGTCCGTTGAGCCAGTCTATGACGGCTTTGGGAGCGAGTCGTTCTGGTGCTCCCCCCACGGTTGGACTTCCTTCGGAGAGTCCTGTACCTGGGGCTTCGGAGTGAACAACGGCGAATCCGCGTGGAATCCAGGTGCCGACCAGTTCGTTGGAAATCATGGTTCGATTGGGTTCGAATCTGACGTCTGGATGGAACGTTCGGGCGGGGGGTTCTGCGCCAAGTTCGTGCTTAACATCCCAGAGAATGGCGCCTCCGTTGGCGGTTCCAGCAAAGTAGGGGGAAGATTCGTAGATGACAGGGACTTTGAGACCCTCGGTGTCGGTTTGCTTTTGTCGTGTTACATCAACATGAACTCGGTCCTTTTTGCCATTTTTGTCTGAATCGAATTCTGTTTCAACCCAAAGATGTTCTCGAATCCATTCGCTTGAGTTGCTGAATGCGGGGACCACTTGTGCTTGACCATCGGTGAAAACTGGTTTGGCTACTGACTGTTGTGCGTTTGTCACTTGGGCCATTCCGATAAAACTGGCGAGTAGAAGACTGACTAGCCTCGCAGTTCTAGTTCGGTTTGAAGGTTTGGCACTAGGTGTGAGAATAGCCAAGGACATGGTTGCCCGATTATATCAGGATTCTGGTCTATGCACTCTTTTTGAATGATATCGATTGAGATTGATTCAATTTTGGGAGGAAATAGCATTCCAATCTCAGAAAAGATTCCGCGACTCTTGATGAACAAACACTTCCATAAGCCGTGGGCAACTAAATTTGTCAGAGATTTGGGCTTGAATCACGTTTTTTTCCCAGATGGGGTCTTTACTGTGTTTGTTTGAACCTGAATGTTTGTATAATTCGCAACATGTCGGCAAGATTAAGAAACCTTAATTCGGGTGGAGGCAAGGTTGGGACCATCACTCAACTTAAGAACCGCATGTCGACGACTTCGCTCAATAAGACCTTTACTTTGGCGAGTCTGATTCTTGTGGTTGTTGCCACTCAATCCGTACCCTCTCAGGCTCAGAAGACAGCGATGACTCCCGAAATGGTCACAATGTTTGAGCAAAAGGTTCGTCCCACATTGGAAGCAAAGTGTATTGCTTGTCACGGACCGAAGCAGCAGAGTGCCAATTTACGACTCGATAAGCCAATTAATGCTCGGATGGCTTATAAGGTTGCCGAGGCAATTTCATACGAAACCGATCCTGAGATGCCTCCTTCTGGAAAGTTGCCAGTGGATCAGCTTGCGGCGATGACGGCTTGGGCGAAGGCGGGAGCTCCTTGGCCAACTACTCCGAAAGTGGCTCCAAAGACCAAGGGTAAGTTTTGGTCGTTTATTGCTCCAAAGAAGCCAACTCTTCCTAAGGTGAAGCTGAAGGGATGGGCTTCAAACCCACTTGATGCTTTTATCCTTGCCAAGCTTGAGGAGAAGGGACTTAAACCTGCTCCGGCTGCCGACAGAAGAACCCTTATTCGACGAGCTACGTTTGATTTGACTGGCTTGCCACCAACGCCGCAAGAGGTTGAGGAGTTCTTGGCGGATAAGTCGCCGAATGCGTTTGAGAAAGTTGTTGACCGATTGCTCGCATCGAATGCGTATGGTGAGCGATGGGGTCGACACTGGTTAGACGTTGCCCGTTATGCAGATTCCAATGGATTGGATGAGAACTTGGCGTTTGTGAATGCTTGGCGCTATCGAGATTATGTTATTGAGTCCATGAATGCGGACAAGCCAATAGATCGATTCTTCCAGGAGCAAATTGCGGGAGATTTGATGCCTAACGCGGGCGATGATGAGATTATTGCTACGGGCTATCTGGCGTTGGGTGGCAAGATGCTTGCGGAAGATGACCCTGTCAAGCAGGAAATGGACATTATTGATGAGCAGGTAGACACCTTGAGCAAGTCCTTCCTCGGCTTAACGGTGGGATGTGCTCGTTGCCATGATCACAAATTTGATCCCATCTCTGCCAAGGATTACTATGCAATGGCGGGAATCTTTAAGTCGACTAAGACAATGGAGAATTTCCGAGTGGTTGCAGATTGGTACGAGAGACCGATTGGCTCGAAAATTAACCAAGAGAAAGTTAAGGAAATAAATGCCAAGATCGGTGAAAAATCTGAGGTTCTGAATAAGCGAAGAAAGAGTGAAAAGGAAGCGCTTTCCAAGCAACTACAGCCGATGGCTTCGACCTATGAGGCGGCGGCGAAACAACTAATTGCTAATGAGAAGAGCAAAGCGAATTTGAAGCCGGCGATTGATGCTTCGAATGGTGCCGTACCTAAGGGCTCCATGGTTGTTGAAGCTGAGAGCTTCATCACAGGGAATGTCACGCGAGATACGGGTGGATACGGCAAAGGGATTGGGGTGCTGGTGAATCACGGTGATATGCCCAATCGTGTTGAGTATCAGGTGAGTGTTCCGAGTGCTGGGGCCTACCAATTAGATTTGAGATATGCGTCGAATGACTCAAGGTCTATTCGGGTGTATGCCAATGGTGAGTTGGTGCTTTCGAATGCGGCTGCGAAGACCACGGGTGGTTTTTATCCTGAGCATCAAAGGTGGTTTGCAGAGGGGATTTTCATGCTGAATGCAGGGGTGAATTACCTGAAGTTTGAGCGAGATGAATACTTCCCGCATCTTGATAAGTTTTTGCTGACTCCAAAGTTGGGACAATCGCCCACGGAAACGGTTGACGCTCGAACTGCGGAGGGTCGCTTAATTCCTGAACTGGTGCGAGATGTTGCCGAACGAATTAAACGTGGCGAGCCAGCCAAGATTGAGATTCCGGATAATCCAGAGAGATATCTTGCACCTGCGGTTGCGGCAGATTTGAAGCGTCTAGATCAAGAGATTAAGTCCCTTGAAAAGTCGAGACCGAAAATTCCGATGACGATGGCGGTGGGAGAGGGCAAACCTACGAACTTGAAGGTGCACCTTCGTGGGAATTACCTGACGTTGGGTGATGATTCGCCTCGTCGGTTCCCTTCGATAATTGCGACTCCTAGTGATCCAGTTGTTCCTGCGGATAAGAGTGGTCGATTGGAATTGGCCAAATGGCTTACGAATGCCAATAACCCTCTGACTGCTCGAGTTTTTGTGAATCGAGTTTGGAGATGGCGTTTTGGAAGGGGGATTGTCGGAAGCGTTGACAATTTTGGTGCGTTGGGAGATTTACCTACTCACCCGGAGCTGCTGGATTGGCTGGCGACTTCATTCGTTGGTGAAGATAAGTGGAGCTTGAAGAAGTTGCACAAGCGAATGATGCTGACGAACACTTACATGATGAGCGGGCAGTATGATTCTCGTGCCGCGAATTTGGATCCGGATAATCATTATCTGTGGCGATTCCCGCGTAAACGGTTGGAAGCTGAAGCGATTCGAGATAACATCATGGCCGTTTCGGGACGGTTAGACCGAACTATGGGTGGCACGATGCTAGGATTTGGACCTCGCGCTTATGTGACGGGCACAGATGGTGTTGACCGCGTTAATTACAATAGTACGCGCCGTGGGGTTTATCTTCCGGTTGTGCGGGCGGCACTCTATGATGTTTACACGGCGTTTGACTTTGGTGATCCCACAGTGATGAACGGTGACAGGTCAAGCACCACCGTTGCTCCTCAGGCGTTGTTCATGTTGAATAGTCAAGTTGTGTTGAGCTCGACTAAGGCGATGGCGGAGAAGATTCTTCAGCAGAAGAATTTGAGCGACGCGCAAAAGATTCGGCAACTTTACATGCAGTGTTATGGACGTCCAGCCACCGAGGCTGAGGTGAGCCGAACCGTAGATTTTCTCGGGCGTTTTATGAATGTATACGCCAAAGCCAAAGACCCGCGACTGAGTGCCTGGCAAAGCCTCTGCAAGTCGATTATTGCTGCCAATGAGTTCATTTATGTCGAATAACGATTTTCTTTCACGTCGCGAACTACTGAGGAGCAGTGCTCTTGGGTTCGGGAATTTGGCGTTTTTGAGTTTGCTTGCTGAGCAGTCGATGGCAAGTGGCGGTAGTGTGCTTGGGAACGGTTTCCAGGGTGGGGGGAAAGGCAAAGAAAGTCTGAATCCTTTGGCGCCCAAGGCTCCACAGTTTCCTGCACGTGCCAAGCGAGTTATTTTTGTGTTTTTGCATGGTGGCCCTAGCCAAGTTGACACCTTTGATCCTAAGCCATTGTTGACTCGAGATCACGGGAAGCCATTTACTGGTCAGATGCCACGAATCGTGTCGAGTCCGACTGGGAACTTGCTCAAGAGCCCGTGGGAATTTAAGCATTACGGCGAGAGCGGTATTGAAGTGAGCGACTTGTTCCCTCATGTCGGTAGTTGCGTGGATGATCTTTGCTTTATCAATTCAATGTATGGATCTAACTCTCGGCATGGTGGTGCGTTGTTGGAACTGCACACTGGAAGTGACACCTTTGTTCGACCTTCTATGGGATCGTGGGTGACTTATGGACTTGGTACAGAAAATCAAAATCTTCCCGGATTTTTGACTATTTGTCCTACTTTGAGCCATGGAGGAGTGAACAACTGGAGTTCGGCGTTCTTGCCAGCCTATACGCAGGGCACCCCGGTGGGGAACTCAAGTATTGATGCGGGAAATGCTAAGATCCCGTTCATTCAGAATACTGAGACACCTACCGAGGCTCAGAAATTAGAAATTGAGATGCTGAAGACGTTGAGTAAGGATCAGCTTGCTCATCTGGGCCCAGATCCTGCGCTTGAGGGCCGAATTAGTTCGTTTGAACTTGCGTTTCGAATGCAACTTGCCGCTCCCGAACTTCAGGAAATTACGGGAGAATCGGAAGAGACTAAGAAGTTGTACGGTATGGATGACCCCAAAACCAGAAGCTTTGGACATCAGTGTTTGTTGGCAAGAAGATTTTCTGAACGTGGTGTCCGGTTTGTTCAGGTGACTCACTCTTATAAATGGGACCAACACGATGCGTTGCGAAAGGATCACTCGAGCAATGCGGCTGAGGTCGATAAACCGATTGCTGGACTATTGAAAGATCTGAAAGCTCGAGGAATGCTGAAGGATACGTTGGTCATCATCAGCGGCGAGTTTGGAAGGACGCCTGTAGCCCAGGGCGACGACGGTCGGGATCATAACCCTCACGGGTTTACCACGATTTTGGCTGGCGGTGGTGTGAAGCCTGGAATCAAGTATGGTGCGACCGATGATTACGGATTCTTTTCCGTGCAAGACAAGGTACATATCCATGACCTGCATGCCACCATGTTGCACTTACTTGGCATTGACCATACCAAGCTCACTTACTTCCACGGTGGCAGAAACTATCGTCTTACCGACGTTCATGGCAACGTCGTTAAGGGCATTCTGGCTTAGTTGTTATCTTTGCTTAGCTTCAGATTTGAATACTGAATCTTGGCTAGTTCATGTCCGCTGTGGCTGAGGGCGACTACGCCTGCTTCGATAACTGATGGAAGGAAGTCGTTGAGCGTTGCTATGGTGGTGAAATCGCCATTGCGCTTGGTTTCAACTTTGAGTGTGCCGTTTTTGCGAGTGATTTTTAGCGTGATGCCGGGGAAAGTGGACGACTTTGTTTCACCTCCGATGACGTCTTCGCCGGCTTTCTCTCGTTTGGCGACATTGATTTCTCCGTTAGGGAAGATTGAGACGAGGAGGAATTTGGCTTCTGGAGAGAGCCCGTCTCGAAGCATGATTCCCGATTTGGTGTAGGTGTCGATGAGTTCGACGCTGTTTACAGTGACTTCAATGGTTCCATCTCCGGACAGTGTTTGGTGCAGGAATCTGAATTCATCTCGTTTTGCCCAGATATCTTTTCCGCCTCCGAACAGTTCAAAGTTGTTTGAGTTGCCAGACAATCCACCTTTGAGAGCACCTCCTACATCGGTCATGTTCCAACTGAGAAGATTTCCTTGGGGTGCAACTGTTCGGGTGGGAGCGATTTTGAATGGTTTGAGTTGATAGTTCGGGGTTCCAAGTGCGATTTGAAGGGGTTTGTTGATGAGTAAATTTTGTGTGGCAAACCCTTTGAAGTACTTTTCGATAGCAGCAAGCGAGTCGGTTTCGAAATTGATTTTTGGCATGGGGTTGGCGTTGGTCACTGCACCCCAGATTCCGGTACCCAGACCACCATCTTTGGACATGACTTTGTAGGACCACATGGTAGTCATCCACCCGAAGGATGCGTGAGTATCAAAAGTCTTTCGCATCATATCGGCACCCCCGGCACCGTCGAATACCACGTTCATTTCGCCAATGATGAAGGGAACGTTGAGTTTTTTTACTTTTGCGGCTACGGTCTTGAGAGAGTCGAGGTGGTTCAGGTGAGTTTTGACCGTTGGTGATCCGCCGCCGAAGAGTCCCGGGTAGTAGTGCATTTGGAATCCGACGTTGTGCCAGCCCTGTTTTTTTTGTTCTCCATAGTGATCGAAGTCATCGTAGTTACCATGGGCGAACACGAGTTTTTCGGGGTCATATTTTCGGATTTCTGAGTACACCTGTTTGAACACGTCGACTTGGGTCGGTTTGGGCATACCGTACGGTTCATTGAATGTGTCGTAGCCCATGACAGCGTTCCGGTTCCGGTACCTTTGGGCAATTTTGCCCCAGAGAGATGCCAACCGTTGTTGGTTTTCTGGCGAATCTTTGAGATGGTTTTGATCGGATCTTCCTGTATGGTCGTAGACGCTTTGACCACCTTGGGCGCCGTGCATGTCAAGCAGAATGTACATGCCGTGTTTTTCGGCGAGATCAATGGCTCGGTCAATCCATTTGAAGGCGTCTGGTTTTAGTTTGAAGGGCTGTCGGTCATCTTCTAGTAGCCTGTAGTTCATGGGTAAGCGAACCAGGTTGAAATTGAATTTTTTGAGGTTGGCAAAGTCTCGCTCTTGAATCCAGCTTTCTCGGTAGGTGTCCATGAGTTTGTCTTTGGCTAGTTCGCCGAATCTTTTGGTGAGTAGTTCTTCTAATCGGAATTGGTCTCCGGGAATCCCTGGGTCACCCGCATTACCGAACATCCAGAATTCGATGACGTGCCAGTTTCCGAGGTTTGCGCCTCGAAGTATGACCTTTTTGCCCTGGCTGTTGATTAGATCCATTCCTTTGACCGTTAGTTTGGGGAGTGGCTTGGCTGCACTGGTACAGAGCATGGCGAGGGACAGGAGGGAGGTAATCATAAAAACCTGATTGCTTTGAATTGGGTTCACTTTACCGAGTTTGCGAAACGTTTCGTAGAGGTTCAATTTAGAAAATTGTGGTTAGCAGGTGTATTAGGGTTGGGGTTGGGATAAAGTCAGGGAATGTTGCGTGAGATTCTTGTTGTTTGCCTATGTTTGCTATTGGGTGCGAGCGTAGGTGCGGAGCCTGTTGGGGGTGGGGCGATGGTGGCAAAGAATCTTCGTTGTGAAGGTGGTGTGAATCCGCTCGGTGTGGGTGAACTGAGACCCCATTTGAGTTGGAATTTGTCTGGTGGTAAGGATTCTGAGTCGATGTACCAGAGCGCTTATCGTGTGCTTGTCGCCACATCCCCTGTGTTGCTTGCCAAAGGAAATGGAGATCTTTGGGACAGCGGCAAAGTATCGAGCGGAGGACACATTGGGATTGAGTATCTTGGAAAGCCTTTGAGTTCTCGGTTGGGCTGCTACTGGAAAGTGCAAGTTTGGGACGGAGGACAGCGAACCAGTTGGAGCGATTCTGCTTATTGGGAAATGGGTCTGATTCAGGCACAAGATTGGGTTGGCAAATGGATTAATGATGGTAAGTCATCGCCAGAAAAAGAAGTTGACATGTATGGAGAAGATCCTGCGCCACTTTTCAGGAAAGAGTTCAAGGTTGGATCTGGAGTTCGTCGGGCGAGGCTGTATATTTCTGGGCTCGGTTATTATGAAGGTTGGATCCGGAGTTCGTCGGGCGAGGCTGTATATTTCTGGGCTCGGTTATTATGAGGCGTCCTTGAATTCGAAAAGAATTGGTGATGAGGTTCTCGCGCCAGGTTGGACGAAGTTTGATAAGCGAGTGGGGTATCGGGTGTTTGATGTCACTTCGCAACTTGGGGAGGGAACTCATTGCTTGGGTGTGATACTTGGCAACGGTTGGTACAACCCTCTTCCACTGAAATTGTTTGGGTCGTTTAACTTGCGAAAGGCTTTAGCAATTGGTCGGCCGAGATTTGTGGCTCAGGTTGTAATTGAATACCAGAACGGGAAGAGTGAAACGATTTCAACCGATGAGTCTTGGAAGGTTGGAGAGAGCCCGAGGCTGAAAAACAATATTTATTTGGGAGAGGTTGTTGATGCTCGGAAAGAG
>JAPLCS010000437.1 GCA_026392145.1 Fimbriimonadales bacterium
AGCACTAAACGCATTGCAATGGGTTGCAACAAGAGAAGGTCTGATTGTAGCGTTAGAAACAGCTCATGCTTTCGCTGTTCTTAAGAACAAGGATTTATTTACTCCCGGCACTCGTGTCGTAGTCAACATGAGTGGCAGAGGAGACAAAGATATGGTCAGCGTAGCTCAAATGCTTGATCTGAACTAAAATTGGAAAAGATTGTAATGATTCTGTAGCCATTCTCTGGCGACAACAGGTTCAGAAGGGCACTCACTGTCAATCAGTTGCCAATATTCGGTATGAACATTGCTTTCACAGCCAGATTCCACTCGCTGGATACTCCCCAAAGATTCTACTTCCAACATATCATGGCGAGTATAAGCTTCAAAGTTGCATCCCATATCAGTGAAAGTAGATTGAGGGTCAGTCTCCCAAATTTTGAGAAAGCTTTGTCCGGCGTTTGAGTAACTTGCTATCCCCTTTTCTAGGCAAATTCCAAACTTTGTTGGAGATTCAACGGGTAATTGCCGTAACCTGATTACCTCTCTATGGATGGAATACCTTTCATCGGACAAATCCGTGTAACCCCAAAGAACAAGCGGAGAAACTGGTAGTAAATTCTCTGATTGTGGTCGAATGGTATGCATCGGTACAGTCAGAAAACCACCAGGAGCCATTACTGTAACCGCCCAAGGAGCGTGATTAACTTCATGAATACCAAAGTTAGTAAACCAATGATCTACTCGGATGGCATTCTGAATATCAAAGACAAATCTAATGGACTTTGAGACACCAAAGCAGTCAGGACCACTCGTCAATGTAATACTAGATGCAGTCGCTTCGACTTTAACTGGTGAACTATCCGGTGTATATGTCCTCAACCTGTCCTCAGGTGCAAGCCACAATCTATGTCCACCAAAGGAATGGTACAAACCATCTCTCAAGCCCATATGTTCGGCCTTCACAAAGAAATGGTTAAATCCATTGGGCCTGCCAAAAAACAAGACCCTAGGTCCTACTTCCGTGGTTACAATACATTGAATTCCAGCATGCTCGAACTGCAGACACTCAAAGTCAGCAAACCGAACTTGATTCATTTTATTTGAATCGCCACTGGTAATTGAGGCGTCCAATCCAATCGGTTGTACCTACGAGCCTCTTGTCAACATTTTGCAACCATCCCTGGTTGCCTAAGGAAAGACTAAAGACTTGGTTTTTAGACGCCTTTTGCTCAAAATTTAAGCCAAATCGGACGTATGAGTTTTGTCCAGTAGGGTTACTATTCTGCTCAACTCCATAGAATAAGTTCAGTGGGCTACCAGTGCCACTGAACATTGAAAGATTAAACCCTGCTGTTCGTCGTATCGCGTCCAAATTATCATCAATCATTTCGTCAAACTGACCACCGACCAATAGGTTCTTGTTGCCAGTAAAGTCAAGCCGCCAAATATTGCGTCTTTGAGCCAATGGCATGGTTCCCAAAATGATATTAGGGTTATAAGGTCCTTCAGGATTGGTTTGCATTTGATGCGAAAGAACTAGTCCTTTGGTTGGCTTCCAGTTCGCTTGAAAATCACGGATAGCAAACTCCTGATTGGTAGGCAATACTCGTTGCTTGTAGGCAAGGGTCATTGATAAAGGCGCTGTACCTTTTATGTCTGTTTTGAACCTAAAGGTGCGGTCAATAGCTCGACTTCCAATTTGATCAACTTGCCCCTTGTACTGGAATCCAATGCCATATTGTCCTACATTTGATTCGAATGAAGAAGAAACATCTTCTTTCAGCCATCTCGTGTTGTCCGAAGCCATCAACGTATTGAGACTAAACTTACAATCTTCTAAAAACACCAAGTGGAATGGTTTGGTTGATGACAAGCTAAAGTTCGAAAATGCCTGACTTCTTCCTATCTGATCATCCCAAGCATTCGAACCGTTTGCGTATCCAATTTGAGTACCGTTGACATTGGCGGTAGGAGTCGTATTCAAAGCCTGATTAGGATTGATTCTTCCTACGCCCTGACCAAAAGCAAAACCTGTGTTTGTTGTTCCCGCATCCAAACCGTTCAGGTGTCGAGCATAACCGTAAGTCATTTTCACACCTTTTCCGAAGTCAACCCAAAATCCATAGTCCCTTCGCGTCTCGTTTTTGGACGCATCTGTTCTATCGATGTTCGTATCTGTAAGACTCACACCAACGTTTTTACTTATCTGAGTTGAGACGGTATGAGATTGCTGGTTTTCTTCGTTTCCATCACTGAAGGTTGTCTTGGACTGTTCAGTTCTAAGCGAAGTGTCCTTCGAAATCTTTGTTTCTAATGCGTAAACAGTCTTGTCTGAATTTGGTGAGGCTTTTGGTCCACCAAATGTTCTGGATTCACTCGCATAACTCAATGTTGATTTTCCAACTGTCTTGGACATTGAGAACCCCTCTACAGACGCAGCAAATAGCGTACTGTTTGGTGTCTTGTTCTCAACAGCTTGCTTGATGTAGCCAACACGAGTGGAAGAATCTAGCACCCAATCTAGCAGTGCTGAATCACTATTCCTTGATTCTTTGGAAAATGCGTTATAGGCAGATGAGTCGGAGTATTCGACCTTGATATTCTTGTTTGGAGCAAGACGCAAACGGTTGTCATTTTGACTGAACCCATTGAGCCCACCAAGAATCCCGCGTTCTGCATCTTCCATTTGACCGATAGCAGAAAATCCTTTATCAACTGAACGTCGGTTTACATCCACATCCAAAATTGTTGATCGGTATGCCAGTTTCGTCCGGCTAGATTCCTTGCCAGACATATCTGCATTCATCATCTGAACATCTACCGTCTTCCCTTTACCGAGATTCATTGCCAGAGAAGCATCTGTTCTACTGAGACCAATAACATTCCCCAACGCCTTTTGCTCAAAGGACATCAAATTGTTAAACTCTGAAAAGGTTTTAGCTACGTCCAACCGCCTCAAATTAAATTGGAGGTTCTTGGCTGCAACGCTGACGGTGTCAAGTGATGCTCCACCCTTTGACCCAGTCAACTGAGTAGTGCTGATTTTATAATCCGTCTTGCCAGAATTAAACGTCGCTGCAGTATTGTTTCGATCGATGCCATTTGATCGAGCAAAACTGCTTCGATCGTTTGGATTTATCGTTGTTCCGGGACCATACATTTCAGCAATTTTTTTAATATTCCCGTCCATTTCTGGAGCCTGCATAGCATTGAAGCGACTAAATTTTGAATCTGCAGATCGTGAACTCGTTTCAATATTCCAGGTTTTTCCTGCGATTCTGAGCTCGTTACCCTGAAACGAGCCATCAGTAGCCACGATCTTGCTCTGACCAAAACTAAGGTTCAAATCTTTCCCAATAATTCCCTTGGTTAGGTTCATGGTTTGACGCTTGATTCCAGCTTCGAGACCAAAGACACCTCGATCAACTTCGAACCGGCTGAATCCTTTATCAACATCTGAAGACGCAATTTCAAAGCCTATTTTCTTGGTATCAATGGCAATCTTTGACTGCTTAATTGCCAAATCTCTTTCGACGTCTTCAATTCTTGTGTTGCTGAATGCAAGACTGCCGAACTTGGCTTTCAAGGCACCGACATCTTCAGTCCGCCTGATACCCTGAGACTGTTGAAGACGCTGCCAATCTCCTACCCCCAAGTCTTGAAACCTGCGGAAGCCTCTTTCAACGGATTCTTCTTTTCGAGTAAAGGCGAAGGTACCCAACCCAACTGAGTAACTTGCAGTGTCAATTCCTTTACCTTCATCAGTTACAGACTTCTGAGATGCACCAAAACTCAACGCACCAAACTTGAGTCCATCAAGACCCATTCCCTGGCGCTTCAAACCTCGCTCCCTCATCAATGCGCCAATTCTGTCATCGGCAAACCCAGCTTCTTTTGCAGAATTGAACGCAGTAAAACCTTTGCTAACATCCTGATAGTCAAAGTTCAAAGAACCTGTCTTACCAATTCCCATTCTGAATGCTTGAACTAAGAAACTTGATTCCCCAGTTTGACCGGAGGCTGTACCACCTTTGGCCTGCGAATTATATTGAAGACCGCCCTGTACACTTTCTTGTGTACGAGTACCTGAATTGTAAGCTCGTTAAAATCTCTTAAAAAAAGAGATATCAATTGTAAAGTGGAACCGCTACCAAGAAGATTAAGTTTCAATGGAGGAAGTCCAGTAGCGGCTGAGCCTGAATCAATTTTAGCTTTCTCGTCATACCGGTATTGAACGTTTAAGCTATCAGATGGCTTGACCGACAAATTTAAGTAAATAACACCAACAAGACAATCCAACGTGTAGTCTTTGCCAGACTTAAGTATTAATCCATTGAGAGAAACTGTCTCACTTCCTTGAACGACATTTCCAAATCGAAGCGGAACACCGGAAACAGCATTATTGAGGCGAATGATGTCTAGTGCTGGAGTGCCACCTAATTTAACAGCGGTGCGCTGAGGAGCGTCTGAAGGCTTAACGTTTGGAAGTTGCTGAGCAGATGAAACCCCTCCCGAAACGAGCGGCAAAACTACCGCCACCCCCTTTAGCAATCCTTTGCAATTTTTCATTAACTTTCCTCAAATCTACAGATTCACTTGAACTGAAAATCTATACGTCTATTTTAGTCCATTTTTCCTATAACGAGAGGCAAAACCTAGTGAATATCCGATATTTCCGGTAATACCGTGTTATTCGGTCAACAAATATGGAAATTTTCACTGTGAAGGGGCATTCAAAGATTATTTTTGGGCCTAACATACGGGGAAATAGATGAAGCAAAACGGGGAAATCACACTTGTGCTCTCGCAAGAAGAGGCAACCGATCTGTTCTTCCGATGTCTTCAGAGCCCAGATGACGACAACCATCTATCCGAGCTTGTACTATCGAAACTTGCTCGAGCGATTGCTGCATCAGCGGATGATGAAATCAAAATGTCTGCTTGATGATTTTGAATATTCATACTATTTCACAAGTCATGTTATTCATTTTTTTGAACATAGCTTGTTTACTTATTAAACTTTAACGGAAGCTCAACTTGTCTTTTGAAGACCAAGTAAAGCCCTGTTATCAGGACAATTAATCCAATACCCTGTACCGAATCAAGACGCTCGTTAAGAAAATAAGCGGCAAATCCTGTAGCTAATACAGGAACTAAAAATTGATGCATTGCCGCCGAACTAGCTTCCATTTCTTCAACCCCACGATAGTAGAAAACCATCGCCACAACTCCTGAACCTAGACACACCTGGACAAAGTTAGCCCAATGACGAAATTCTAGTTCGTTCCAGTGCACGT
>JAPLCS010000040.1 GCA_026392145.1 Fimbriimonadales bacterium
GGGAACCAGCATGGCTTTATCGCTCTTTTGGTAGGCGACCACGGTGTCCTTCATTCCATGAATAAACATGGCGGAGATTGCATTCGGCAGTTTAGGGATTCTCATGGATGGGTCGGTGCCTGGAATTCCGATGGTCCCGCTGATTCCTGCGACAGCTGCAATGCGAGGGGCGAGTTTTGAACCTAGGAACATGGACATCATGGCTCCGTTTGAGTGACCCATGATGAATTCTCGCTTCTTGTCGATGTTGAATTCTTTCTCAACTTTGTCTAAGATGCTGGAAATGAAGTCGGTGTCAGAGGGAGTTCCCGCGAGTTTGAAAAACCCTGCGTTCCATCCTCGGAACCCGTCGGGCAAGCCATTTGGAACCACGGCAATGAAACCTTCTTTATTGACTTTTTCGCCCAGACGAAGTACCGCATCCATGGCGTTCATGTCCGAAGTTAAGCCGTGGAGGACGACGACTACGGGAGTTGGTTTCTTTGGGTCGTAGTTTTTGGGGACTCGAAGGATGTATTGGCGATTGGTTTGGGATATCGTCAGCGATTCTAGAAACTTTCCTGCAGATCTTTGGGCCGTTGCTTGGGCACTGGCACAACCGCCTGACGTGAAAGTGAGAGTTAGTAGTGCGAACGGAACGATGGAAAGTCCGGGATGTTTCATGATGACTAGCTTTATTTTGTTCGGCGGTGAGCCTTTTGTGCCATGTTTCATCAGAAACTGGTGAGCGATCTAATGAGTTGCGGCCGCCTTAGAGGGAGGTCTTGGCGGCCCTTAGAGGGAGGTCTTGGCGGCCGCGTTGGGTTGGGAGGTTTTTTGTGAGAGCTTTTGATTGCTCTGTATAAGTTCTAACGAGATTTGTTTTGAATTCGTTCCTCGCATCGATCATTCCTATTTAGATTCTTGTAAAAATGTCAATGAGTGTTTTTAGATCATTTATGTACATTTCGTTTGGGCTTGGTGATCGTATTTTTTTCCTATGTGAGTATCCCGTTTCATTTTTCTAAAGGCGGGTACAACAATCTGGATATGCGAAAGAAAGTTGTCGTTGGTAACTGGAAAATGAACCTGTTGAGGGACGATGCTGGTCATCGAATTGGACAGCTCAAGGAGTTAATCGGGGCTAAATGTGGCACCGAGTGTGATGTTGAAATTGGGATTTGCCCGACTTTTCTTTCGTTGGCGACGGCCGTTGATGCTTCGCGAGGGAGCCTGATTGGTATCGGGGCTCAAGATGTTTTTTGGAAGGAATCTGGTGCGTTTACAGGATTTCTTTCTGCTTCCATGATTGAAGATGCGGGAGCTAAATATGTTTTGATTGGTCACTCTGAACGTCGGGGACGATTTGGCAAGTTGGAGGTTCCCGAGTCGACTCTTGGTTTCTTTGCCGAGACTAATGAGACGGTTAATTTGAAGTTGAAAGCGGTTTTGGGTTCGAGCCTGGTGCCGATTGTTTGCATTGGAGAGAACCTTTCCGAAAGGGAAGCAGGGGATACCGATCGAGTCATCGGGGAACAAATGGCAGGAGCTATTGAGGAAGTTGATGCCTCTGATCTTGCTCGAGTGATTTTTGCTTATGAGCCAGTTTGGGCAATTGGAACTGGGAAGGTTTGCGATTCGGTTGAGGCAAATAGAGTGTGTGGTGTGGTTCGGCAATGTTTGCCAGAATCTGTGCGGGATGTGATTCGAATTCAATATGGTGGAAGTGTGAGCCCTGCCAATGCTCAGGAGCTTTTTTCGCAGCCTGAAATAGATGGAGGGCTCGTAGGTGGTGCGTCACTGAAGCCTGAAGATTTTATGCAGGTCATCGTTGCGGCGAGTAGTGTATAACCGCAGAGAAGGTAAATGATTATGATTGCTGTTTTGTCTGCATTGATGGTTGCGAGTGTTCCTGCTGGATACAAGTTGGTGTTCAAGGATGAGTTTAATTACAAGGGGCATCCTGATGCGAAAAAGTGGACGGCAGAGACCGGATATCTGCGAAATAATGAAAAACAGTACTACACTGAGGGACGAA
>JAPLCS010000155.1:0-2090 GCA_026392145.1 Fimbriimonadales bacterium
TCCCGCGATTACTCCGCTGTCGTTCACTGCAAATACCCCATTGGAGTCATATCCAGAGAGAAGGCTGGGGACTCCATCCTTCCAAACGACTGCGCGCGATTTGTAGTTAGTCTTGTCAAAGGTATTACCGACAATCAAACCAGAATTGTTGATGTCCACAGGATAATTCCACTTCCCTTCGATTCGAGGTAACTCCTCTGGATTCTGCGCCATTGCAGTTGCAGTGCCAAATCCAGTGACCGCTGCAATTATTCCAAGAATTGTTAATTGAGATTTCATTTATTTACTCCGACGATCGCACTCGTCTTGCTTGTGTATCACTCTACACTCGAAACATCAGTCAAGTTCCAAGCACAAATTACATACATTTTTCATCTTGGGACAAAAATAATTTTCTGTCCCATTTATCGTAATGAAACCTGCTGAGACACCGAAAAAAGTGGGCATCATACTTACATGCCAAAACTCAAATGGACTGGATGCGAAGATATTGATGCGACCGCATTAGTCGTGGGACCAAGAATCAGAAAGCTACGCGAAAGCCGAGGACTCACACTACGAGAATTGGCGAATCGAGTGGATATTAGTAAAAATACAATCCTCCGATTAGAGCAAGGACTACCTGTCGCAGAACCTATTCTGAATAAAATTTGTAATGCACTTCAAACCATTCCCCCAAACCTCATGGTCTCCGAAGAATCATGGAGCCTTCCCTACCGAGTGCATCGTAACGAACAATCCCAATGGAGAACAGCCTTTCGACGCGCCAAGGCGCCCGCTACTCTTAAAGACTTTGAAGTTGTCGAACCAGAATCCGAACGATTGCGAATCGGAAAACTAGGATTCGCCACCGGCTTCCTACAAACCTTCGACTGCCAAATCCAGAGAGGAAAACTACAATCGGCGATTGTCGAGCTATATGGTGACCAGGAAAAATCCGGCTACCGCCATTCAGGCGAAGAATTCATCTATTGTCTGCAAGGCAAACTCAAATTCACTATATCCTCGCACACGCTCATCCTAAACCCAGGCGAGGCGGTCACATTCTGGAGTCGATACCGACACAGATACGAATCTGACCTCCCCCTCGACGCGGCTGAACCCACTCGCTTCCTAATGGTATGGATCGAAGAAGAAGAAGAATCAATTGCAACAATGCGGGACGACGAATGCGAAATCGATCACCCTCTTCCCGAAGCCAAAAGTTTCAATAATTGACTGCTAAAACGGTAACAACTAACGATGATTATTCAAATGATGATCATTCATGTAATGCTCGGCAAGTACATCCTCACCAAAACGATTACTGCCAACCAGTTCACTCCCAACAAGTTCACCGCCAAAGTCAGTGACTGAATCTCGCCAAACCGTATGAATGTGGTTACCATCGGTCTGTGTATTGTCGTACTCAATTAGGAACGACTTACCCTGAATTCGATAATAATGTCTCCCAGCCCGACTCACTGGACCAATCCAAGCGAACGCAATCTCTCCGAGTCCCTCTTTCCTCAAAATATCCATCCGCCGCTTCTGTTCACCCTTCGTTTGCACACCCATGTGGACAGAAATCAACTCCATCAACAACTTCTTAGAGGCCTTATCCATCGAATCATAGCCAACACCCAAATGCCCATCAATCACTGCCTTGCGGGCATTAGTGGTCAAAATATCACTTGGCGCTTCCTTCGAAATCACCGCTTTCTCTAGTTGCTCAGCCGAGAACGATTCAACCAACTTAAACCCTAAATCCTGCTCAACCGCAAGCACCCGCTTACCCTTTTGATCACCAATTCGCACTTCAGCGGGGTTGCTACCCAAGAACTGAGGAGTGCTCGAAATCATCTTGCCTTTGTTATTTCCAAAAGTCAAAGACAAATGATGCCCCTCATATCTCCACACCCAAGGACGACTCTCGCTTGGCTCACCAAAAAACACAAACCAGTAACGAGTCAAGTCCCGTTCCTTGTTTCCATTCTCCATTTCCGCCAGCACTGGCTCGAGATGTCGTATCGCTTCAACTTTCGCATACCCATCAGAACTCAGCGCACTCTCCAGCAACTTTCTCGCGGCAGCCTGCTGAATCTGATTCA
>JAPLCS010000155.1:2115-3417 GCA_026392145.1 Fimbriimonadales bacterium
CCTGCTGAACCTGGTTCATCTCACCCCATGAAATCCCCTTTCGCTTCGCAGGAACATACTGCCAATTAGTTCGCTCCGCAGAATCTAACCCATAGATAGCCGCTAGCCGCTGTCCTGGAGTAAGCGTCGCGAGAAAATCCTCCGCCGCCTGAGTCGTAGGCGATAACTCAGTGGACTTTGGCATCGCAACCGCCGCAAGCGCCAGGAAAAGAGGAACAAGTTTCATTGCCTATTTTAGACACAAATAGTTCCTCCCATCGCCATAAATCAAAGCCATAAATCAAAGTCATAAACAAAAAATTCAACCACCTCACCATACATGAAGTCAGACACATCACTTTCGCAATGCTTTGCACACGATTGCAAAAGCCGTGTATAATCCATTTTAGGTTCAAAATCAAGAATCAACGTACAACCAACTTTACCAAGAAAATCCCAAATGATTACTCTGGAGGACATCGCAAAACAGGCTGGAGTTTCCCACTCAACTGTCTCCCGTGCCCTAGCTAATAGCCCCCTTGTAAACGCCACCACCAAGGCAAAAATCCAGCAAATTGCCATTGAATCCGGCTACCAAGTCAATCAAGTGGCGAGAAACCTAAAAACCCGTTCCACCAAAACCATCGGACTCGTAATCCCCGAAGTCTCAAATCCCTACTATCCCAAACTCATCCAATTCATTGCAGATGAAGTGCGAGCGTCTGGTTTCAATCTTCAACTTCATCTCAGCGGCGTTCACCAAGAGTTCGAGGCATCCTGCATCGCCTCCCTCTACGAGCACCGAGTCGACGGCATCCTTCTTGTTACCGCCGAAAACGGTCTCGTAGCAAAGGAACAAGTTAAATCACTATCCAACTCACAGACTCCAGTGGTCCTCATGGGCTGGATTGAAGAAGCTGAACACTTCGACATTGTCACCGGAAACGATGCTCACGGTGGTTCCCTACTCGCTTCCCACCTTCTGTCTCTCGGACATCGCCAAATCGCCATTATCGGTAAACCACCTCACCGAGGAATTTTCGATCGAATACACGGATTCCAATCCACACTCAAGTCAGTCGGAATATCCATCCAACACAATTTAACAATCCCCAACTCACTTGCCGAAGAAGATCAAGAAATCGCATCGACAGTTCAGTTTCTTATCAATCTGCCACCCCCCCCCACTGCAATCTTCGCCTAACAAGACTCCATCGCCGCTTCAGTCTGCAAACACCTACGAAACAACAATGTCTCAATTCCAGATCAAATGACCATCGTTGGCTTTGACGATATCGAGCTTGCCACCTACCTTGAGCCACA
>JAPLCS010000423.1:0-984 GCA_026392145.1 Fimbriimonadales bacterium
GAAACATTACGGAATCACGAAGATGAAACCGCGATTGCTCATGTTCGCGAAAAAGTAAAAGCACTCACCCACCGCTTCCCTATCCATCGGATTGGAATCTTGAGTTAAATTCTGCGCAAAAGACAAATGTCTAGCTTTTCTTTGTTCTTATAGACAAGTTCTTTGTGCTTCCACTTAGCTTGCGGACAACTAAATCAATTTTGTTCCCAGGTACATCAAGTGCTTTGAGAAAATCGTCAAGGGCATTGAGGGGATGTTTTCCTCCAACAGAAAGAATTACATCACCACTTTGAACGCCACTCTTACCCAGTATTGACCCATCAAGGACTAGCCCTAATTTGAATGTTGGGAATCTCGAAATCAAGACTTCACATTGTGTCTTCTCGACAAATGCGCCTATCTTATTGGCCTTAGCCTCAACCAATCTGTATTCAAAAGACGGTTCCATTGCTTCATCTCCTGCGAGAGTCAGGAAAGATTTAGCAAATGTTTCGTTGACGAGATAACTATTTACCTTGTTCGAACTAGCCCAAAACGCCTCATCAATTGTACTTTGCCAACCATATTTTTGTGCATCCCGAAAGGCGGACAACATATCTGCAAACGCATTTGCTAATTGATAACTTTTGCTTGATAGATCAAGTAAATCCCCTGTCATGTTGGGAAATGAAGTATCACCATCAAAGGTTTGGGAAATACTTTTGAAATAGTCACCATTTATTTTGCAAGTTTCAGGTGACTTTAAAATAGATGTAGATAAGACAACGTTGTCCGGACTCTTTGTTGTTACTTCAACTCTCACATCGCTAACACTATCCCTAATGTAATACAGCTCCGATAGGGGCTTCCAAATATATTCAAAATACTTTTTGTAGACAGCTTTCTTATCCAAAGGTGAATGTTCCACACTTTTCTTTTTCGCTTTCCATGTATAGGTCTCCCATTTAATAGTTGGAAGAGTGAGATCTAAGCCAGCAACATGCT